>NZ_BLAY01000003.1 GCF_020521235.1 Microseira wollei NIES-4236
GATAACCTGTTTTGAATCGCACCCATGACAAGGGTGGAATTATTGAGGAGCCGGATGAGGTGAAAGTCTCACGTCCGGTTTTGAAGGAGAGGTAAGAGTGGTAACGCTCCTATCGACTCTAACTGGTCTAGTGACAGTTTCATCGTCTATCATTATCATGACACTCAATGCATTATCATTTGTGGAGGTTCGTGGAACAGTACGGCGGAGAGTTGCCGCAGTGCCTACACGCAACAGAGGGAGAGGGAGTGCTGGCCGATAAGGATGAATTCGGATGATCCCAGAAGCAGTAGTGACGGACTTCGCGTGTGTTTGAGTTCGGATATTTTGCCAACGATATATTAATAAGTTTAGTCTCCTTTAATTGACAGCCCTAGCTGCAATTGAAAATTTCCGATTTTAGATTTCAAATTTAATGCAAAAATTTCTTAAATTTGAAATCTAAAATCTGCAATTCTTTACACCCAACGCCCTACAACTACGCGCACGGTTCCATCTTCTAGGATTTCTTCGTCTTCGACGTTAAACCCCTGTTCTTGTACCGTCGCCATCAATGTTTTGTGAGCATACTTTTGGGAAATTGAATTAATAAATTCTTGCTGATTAATTCTCGCGCCCCAAAAATCTGCGACGATTTCATAGTTTTCACCTCGGCGGCGAAAGCCCAAGTCGTAACCATTTGTCTGACGAATGACATATTCTGCCTCAGTGGTATCGCCTTGATATCCGCGCACGAAGGTATTGCACTCGACTTTATGCCCCAATTCTTTTAAGACTTGGTGCAAGATTTCGCCGTTTTTGATTTGGACTTTAATTGTGGTGAAATGCGACATGGAATTCTCTCCTTAATTTGTTTCAGAAACCCGGTTTTTTGGAAAAACCGGGTTTCTTAATTCAGATCTTGCACCTTTCCACCAACCCGCCCGGAAATCAATTTCAAAGGCTTTTAGCGTAAGTCCATTAAAATGGACTGAAATAATTTACCAGTCCTCTTAAGAGGACTTTAGCTATTAGCCAGAGAATTTATCTCTGGCGGGTAAGCGGTTGGTTCAAGGTTTGAGTTAAACTACACCCAACGTCCTACAACTACCCGAATCGTACCATCTGCTAAAGTTTCTTCTTCTTCAATGGTAAACCCTTGGGCGGGTGCTGTTGCCATCAGCGTGTGATAGCCGTAGCGTTGGGTTAATTCGTTCACCCATTGCTGTCCATAATTGTAGGCGCGATCGTAGGAAGATATCACTGCTTCATAGGTGTCATCTTCTTGCTTTTTAAAGCCGATGTCGTTACTTGCTGCACCCAGGTATTTGCGGCGGATAATTACTTCTGCGGTTTCTGGGCGCAAGTCGTCTTGAAAGCCGTAAAGTCCTTGGGCTGTTTCGTGGATTTCAAGTTTATCTTTGAAGCCGATATCTTCTAGGGCTTTTACCAGGGCATTTAGATCGCGGATTTGGGTTTTGATTGCCGTAAAGTGAGACATAATTTTAATTCTCCTTTGCCACTATTGGTTCAATTGGTATCTTGCCGATCGCCCACAGCCTGAAGGCTGGGGCTACACAAGCGAAGCCTGCCTACGCAGGCTTTTGTAACTGTTAATTTTCCCAGTCCGCGCAGGCGGACTTTGTTTGTGTAGCCACAGCCTTTAGGCTTTTGGCTGTAAACAACAGGTGGAAGATGTGAGTTTAATCTACTTCTAATGGCCCGATTCCTTTTTGAATTGTGTATTGTTTTAATTCCTCCGCTAGGTGGGTATCTTTAGATGCTGTTCGCGCGCCTGCTTCGGCTGCCCATTGTTTCAATTCTTGGATTTGGTGACGCGCGATCGCAGCCAATGGCACTGTCTCTTCTATTGCCCGTAAAATATCCACGGTGCTGAAATCTTGCCTATTATTCCCAAACGCCCGATACATGGCATCGATTATTACCTGTTCAATTTCAGCCCCGCTGAATTCTTTGGCATTTCTGGCTAACAATCCTAATTCAAATTCCCGCAAACGACTGGGGCGCAAGCGCTGCAAGTGTACTTTAAATATATCTTGCCGTTCTGCTTCTGTAGGCAGATTTAAAAAGAATATTTCATCAAATCTCCCCTTTCTTAACAACTCCGCTGGCAATATTCGCACGTTGTTCGCCGTCGCAACAATAAATACCGGGCTATTCTTCTCCTGCATCCAGGTAATCAAACTACCAAAAACTCGGCGAGAAGTTCCCGAATCTCCATCATATCCGGCGGTGATATTTCCGAAGGCTTTATCAATTTCATCGATCCACAAGACACAGGGTGCTGTCGCTTCGCAAATTTGAATTAACTGGCGCACGCGGCTTTCGCTTTCCCCGACAATTCCGCCAAATAATCGCCCGGTATCTAAGCGCAATAAAGGCAACCTCCATTCGTGGGCAATTGTTTTAGCCGAAAGCGATTTCCCCGTGCCTTGAATTCCCACAAGTAACACGCCTTTAGGGTTAGGAATTCCGTACTTTCTCGCTTCTTCGGTAAATGCCTCTTGCCGCATCCGCACCCACTGTTTGAGATTGTCCAATCCACCCACTGTTTTGAGGGATTCTTTGGTGGTGAAAAACTCTAAGATTTCGGTTTGGCGAATCGCTTGCTTTTTCTCTTCCAAGATCAGGGCAATATCCCTATCGTCTACTTGTTGCTTCGCCGCCAAAGCTTTCGCCAAAACTCGACTAATTCTGGCGCGACTTAATCCCTGACATGCTTTAATTAACTGTTCTTTGGCTAACCCGCTAACTTTGAGTTTGCTGGGAACTACCAACAGGTTTATTAAGTAATCAATTTCCCGCACATCTGGTAAGGGGAAATCAATTACCGTCGTTTCTTCTCGCAATTCGGCGGGTAATTCTAAAACGTGCGAAGTGAGGATTAAAGTTTGACGCGAAGTCTTCAACCCCACCATCAAATTCCGCAACTCCCGGACAATCGGAGAATGCTTATCGCTGTAAGGATAATGCATTCTTAAATAAGGATGTAAATCCCGCAGCACAAAAATAGTAGAATCTTGCCCAGCGGCTTTAGCTATTCTCCCCAACGCCGCCATCACCGATCCTTTATCGGCACCGTTATCATCCCACCCGCGTACAATATCCCAAAATAATAATTTGCGCTGCTCCTGCTGTTCGGCAACCTGATACAATACTTCCTCAACCGGGTCTTCTTCCGCCGTCACAACGTACAGCAGCGGATAACGCGCCCGAATCATTAAATCTAGCTGTTGCACTAATGCCTGATGCGGTGTATTTTCAGGTGACTGCTGCTGTTTGTTCATTGTGCCTCTACGCGATCGCTACCCCGTACATCTGTTTTCTAGTATTATATTTATAGCATAATTGTAATATATACCATGGTGTACTATCACAGAGACAAGTAAGAGGGAAGATAGAAGAGGAAAATCCCTAGTCCCTAGCCCCTCAAAACCGATGCAAATTTACTTGGACTATAGCGCGACAACACCAACGCGTGAAGAAGCGATCGCAGCAATGCACGATGTCCTGACCCAACAGTGGGGCAATCCTTCCAGCTTACATGAGTGGGGAGGGCGGGCTGCAACCTTGTTGGAACAAGCGAGAATGCAAGTTGCTGGGTTAATTAACGCCCCCGCCGAGTCGATTATATTCACCTCTGGCGGGACGGAAGCGGATAATCTGGCAATAATGGGCGTGGCGCGATGTTACAGCCAACCCCAACATATAATTATCTCCAGCGTCGAGCATTCCGCCGTATCCGAACCCGCCCGCTTGCTGGAAAAATGGGGATGGCAAGTGACGCGATTACCTGTGGATAATTGGGGACGGGTCAATCCTTGCGATTTAGAAAATGCCTTGCAACCGAATACGGTTCTAGTTTCGATTATTTTTGGTCAAAGCGAAGTTGGAACGCTGCAACCGATTGAAGCGCTTTCAGAGATTGCACGTAGCAGATCGGTGTTATTTCATACCGACGCAGTGCAAGTAGCGGGACGGTTGCCCATCGACGTGCAACAGTTACCCGTGGATTTGCTTTCGCTTTCGAGTCATAAAATCTACGGCCCGCAAGGGTCGGGGGCGCTGTACGTGCGTCCAGGGGTGGAATTGGTGCCGTTGCTGGGTGGTGGGGGACAAGAAATGCGCTCGCGTTCGGGGACGCAAGCGGTGCCGAATATCGTCGGTTTTGGTGTCGCGGCGGAACTGGCGGCGGATATTGTAACAACGGAGACATTGAGGTTGATAGCGTTGCGCGATCGCTTCTTCGATCTCCTCGCCGATACACCCAGATTAATCCCCACGGGACACCGCTTGCACCGCTTACCCCATCACGTGAGTTTTTGCTTGCAAGACGCGGATGGGGAACAACTCAGCGGCAGAACGATTGTGCGTCAGATGAACTTAGCGGGAATTGGTATTAGTGCGGGTGCTGCTTGCAACAGTGGGAAACTCAATCCCAGTCCGATTTTGCTAGCAATGGGATACAATTCCAACGTGGCAAAAGGCGGAATTCGGATAACTTTGGGACGCCATACAGAAGCAGCAGATATTGACTGGACGGCGATGGTATTAAAGCAAGTTTTGGCAAGATTGATGCCAGAACCTGCCTTATCTAAAATTTAATCTAAAAAGCTGGGTAAAATTGCGATGACTACTTTTTACTCTACAGATATTTCCGATCGCCGCTATCCCAATAGGGATGGTAAATTAATGGCAGATAACACAGAACAGTATCGTTGGATTGTCATTATTAAAGAGAACTTGGAGATTCTCTTTGCTAGCGTTCCTAATGCTTTCATCGCCGGGGATTTGCTTTGGTATCCTGTCCGTTCTCAGTTAGTTTCCCCGGTAGCGCCCGATGTGATGGTAGTATTCGGTAGACCAAAAGGAAAACGAGGTTCCTATAAACAATGGCAAGAAGAGAATATCCCACCCCAAGTTGTGTTTGAAATCCTGTCTCCTAGCAACGATGCTGTGGAGATGGAACGCAAGTTAGAGTTTTACGATACCTACGGGGTGGAAGAGTATTATTTATACGATACAGAAAACTTTGAACTGGATGGATGGCAGCGACAAAATGGACATTTAGCTAAACTTTGGCAGTTGAATAATTGGGGTAGTCCTAGACTAGGAATTCGGTTTGATACGAGTGGGGGCGAGTTAGTAATTTATCGTCCCGATGGAGAGAGATTTTTGACTTCGGTGGAATTGGCACAACGGGTAAAAGAGGTTGAGTTGTTATTAGAACAAGAAAGACAAAGGGCAGAACAGATGGCGGCGTACTTGCGATCGCTAGGTGTCGATCCAGACAACTTGCCGTCAAATTGAAAGTTGTAATGTAGGTTGGTTAAAATTGCAAAAATTTACCGATTACCCTCGTGACCACGGTTCTGCCTGGAAACGCCATTACCCATTACCCTTATTAATGTAGACAGATAACAAAACAATGGCTGAATTACCTAAAACCCTAGAAGATGCGATCGCGCAATCGCGCGAAGCGACGAAAGCGGCACTTGCTGATGGATACACCCGTTTGTGCGTTGAATTGGTATTTCCCGAACTCAAAGCGATGCCGATAGCAGAACAATTCCTGCCAACTTTCGAGGGAATGCAACTCAAAGTATTCTTTCCCGATACAGGTGCTGCTGCCCTCGCGCGCCGCGATTGGAAACCTGAATCGTTTAAAATCGACGACATCGGCACTGGTAGAACCCCCATCGCCGAGAAATTGGCACCGGAAGATGAGGTATTCTTGCTAATCGAACCGAGTGCGGTAGAAGTAGGCGAAGTGGAAAAGCTGTGCAACGCCGCCGAAGGACGCCCCGTGGTGATGTTGCTTCCCCGCTTAGAAGATGCGGCAATTGTGGGGATTGGATATGCAGCAAGGCAATTGCGAGAACGGTTCATCAAAACCCTGCAATCTTGTTACTATATCCGCCCATTAGAAGGCGCTGCCGTATATCGCTGCTACCCCTCTCCTTGGCAAGTTTGGTTAGAAGTTGGCGACGATTATAAACTTATTGCCGAAGCGGATAAAAGACCCGCTGGCGAGGAATTAGATCGCATTTTATTCCAAGCAACTTCGCCAACTACCAGCGATACGAATACTAGCACAGGCGACGCACCGCCACCTAAGAAACCCGGAGTTTTCAAGAGTTTGCAGCGATTTTTACGCGCTTTGAGTAGTTGATAATTTGTGTGTGGCATGGTTCATCTGTGCCACGCGCATTTGTAATTATTGTGGTAATATAGTTGCATAGAGTACTGTCATTAAATACCCACATAATTTTATGGTTTTGACGGAATTACTGCCAATCCTGAAAGAACTATCCCGCGAAGATAAGCAGCGGGTTATAGATTTTTTATCCTCTGAAATTGCTGAAGAAGAAACTCTTAAGCAGCTAAAAAATGGAGGAAATTATGAAGTTTGGTCTCCTTATGACGCTTTTGAAGCTGCCCAGGTACTAGAAAAAATGTTGGAAGAACATCAGAAAACTCAGAATCCTAATAATGCTTAATGCACAAAGATTTCCTTTTGTTGAAAGACGCAACGAAGTCGGCGCAACAATCCGCGTACCGTACCTACCGATAACTTTGACCTATCAGAATCGTTCTTTAGAGGTGTCTGGATTGTTGGATACAGGGGCGAGTGTTAGCGTTTTGCCCTATGAAGTTGGGCTGCAATTGGGTGCTATTTGGGAGCAGCAAACAACATCTGTTATCTTAACTGGTAATCTGGCTCAATTTCCGGCGCGTGGGTTGCTTGTATCGGCTAAAGTTGGTGAATTTAATCCGGTTAATTTGGTTTTTGCTTGGTCACAGTCTAATGAAGTTCCATTACTTCTGGGACGGGTAAATTTTTTTTCTGAGTTTGATGTTTGTTTCTATGGATCTCAATTAACTTTTGAAGTTCGTCCCAAGCAAAATTGATCTAAGCAATTATTCCGTATATTTTGTAGCAGTTGGGGGATATGCGATCGCTCTCCCACTGCTCTGATACTTTTCTTTGCCATTAATATTGCACTTTGTTTGTGTATATAGTGCTGGAGAAGTCATTGTATTTCTGATTTCCAAATGCGGCGGTTATTGACCCCAGTATGATGACACAGCGCCATCGCTCCTAAAATCCTAAAAATTACGCAATGTGAAATAATGCTATTAAATACTCAACCAACAAGTAAATTTACGGGTATACAAATAAAACCCGCCTGCACGGGTTAAAAAAGTCCGCGTAGGCGGACTTGGTTTGTATAGCCCCAGGTTTCAAACTGGGGGCATTTTTTGGGTTAATTTACCTTAAGAGATCGCAGCTAAAACCTGGTCGGCGAAATCTGAAAAAACTCCGCTAATTTCCCGATTTCCTCATCAGTAATTTGACGTTCTCCATTGATAATTTCTAACACAATAGATTCACTTTCCCACATGGGTACTAAATCTTTTGGTTGAAGATTCGCTTCCTCTAGCAAAGCTTTGAGTAGTTCTACCCCCTTAAGACTAGGCATCGGTTCGTGTTGTTGTTCGTAATCATAAACAAGAATACCAAGTACCTTTAGATAGTCGCGGTCATCTTGTGTGAGCTTGCCTTTATCTAAAATAAAATTAATCTGGTTCTGGGTAGCAATTAGCTCAGCTTCATTTGTAATTGGACGCGGGGGAAAATTGGTAATTAACTCGATGTAGTAGTTACTAGGTATTTTCAAACCAGTCGTCATTTTTCCAGTTCTCCTTGTCGTATTTTGCATGAGTCAGGAAGGAGCGGATAAAACATTATCATTACTCGCATTTGTAAACCTTTGACTTCCCTGTCATCCCGCCCGGAAATAAATTTCAAAGGCTTTTAGCTAAAGTCGGTTAAAACCGACTAAAAACCTGGAAGAAAATCTTCAGTCCTCTTGAGAGGACTTGAGCTAAAAGCCCTTGGAATTTATTCCCTGGCGGGAAGGTGCATCAAGAGTCAATTTATCGCAAGGTTACAAACTCTTCTGCTGTGGAAGGATGAATTCCCACCGTGGCATCGAAGTCTTTTTTAGTTGCGCCCATTTTGACAGCAATCGCTATCCCTTGAATAATCTCCGCTGCATTATCACCCACCATGTGCGCGCCCAACACCCGGTCGGTATTTTTGTCAATAACTAACTTGACCATCACTTTCTCATCAGACCCCGTTAAACTGTGAAACATCGGACGAAAACGGGCGCGATAAATTTGCACGTCGTCTTCGCCGAATTTTTGTTTTGCTTCCCTTTCCGTCATCCCTACGGTAGCAGCTTCTGGTTGGGAAAACACCGCCGTCGGCACATCTTGGTGACTGAAAATTCGCGAGTTATTGCCAAATTCAGTATCGGCAAATGCGCGACCTTCCCCAATCGCAACCGGAGTTAAATTAATCCGATTTGTGCAATCTCCCACGGCGAAGATATTTGGTTGACTCGTGCGACTGTATTCGTCAACTTTAATCGCGCAGTTAACGCTGTATCCGTGGACCCGTGGCATATCTTCATCTTCGCAATTGACCGTCTCAACCCCCGCATTTTCTAAACCCAATCCGCCTAAAAGAGGGGCGCGACCGATGGCAATTAAAACCGCATCTACTGTTAATGTAGACTCGGTATCTTTGCCAATTTCAGAATATTTCAGCATCAAACCTTCTGGGGTTTTCTCAATGCCTTTAAGGGTCATATTGCAGACAATGTTAATTCCCCGGTGTTTCATGCCATCGAAAATGCCGATGCGGACATCTTCATCAAACCCTTTTAAGAATAGATCGCCGCGAATCAATTGCGTTACCTGGGTTCCCAGTCCGTGCATAATTCCAGCAAATTCGACGGCGATATAACCTGCACCCAAAACTGCGAGACGTTTCGGTTGTTGTTTTAACAGAAACATTTCGCGGGAAGTGAGGGCATATTCCATCCCCGGTAAATTTGGTTTGACGGCTTCACCTCCGACGGCAATTAAAATTTTATCGGCGGTGATTTTACGTCCATCAACTTCGACAGTATGAGGATCGACTAACGTGGCTCGATGGGGGAAGAGTTCGACGCCAGCTTTTTCTAGAAAACTGATATGTAGCTGACTTAAACGGTGGACTTCCTTATCTACCGAGGTTTGCAAATGTTCCCAGTTTAAATGGCTTTGCACTTCACTCCAACCATAGCCGACCGCATCGTGAAAAAGATGGGAGAATTTCGAGGCATAAACCAATAATTTTTTGGGTACGCAACCTCGGATGACGCAGGTACCGCCGACGAGATCTTGTTCAGCGATCGCTACCTTAGCACCATAAGACGCCGCCCGTTTGGAAGCTGCTAGCCCCCCAGAACCGGCACCTATCACAAAAAGGTCATAATCGTATGTCATAGCTGCAATTGCTCCCTTGTAGATTTGTTAGTTGTCAGTTCTAACCACCGATAGGTGACTGCCCAGTGGGGACTATTGTCTAATTCAGATGTTATGAGTTGTTTGAAACTACTTCGGTCACATAGAACTCAAACCATCTGGATCTTTATCCTTAGCTTCATTTTGACTTGCAATGCGAGTCTAATGCCGGTTTGGGCGCAAGCAAATTCTAGCGCTGCGATTACCGTCGATGGAAGAGTGCTGTTTAGAGTCAGCCGTCTGGAAGGTTTTGACGCCCAGCCGCGCGCCGATTATGCTAATGAAATCTTAAATCGGGCGGTACAATCCGGCGAGCCGGTGACGGTGCGGGTGGTGGAAATTAACGAGTTACCCGTCATACAGGTAAACGGGGTTAACTTGCTGACAGTTACGCGCAAAGACGCCCCAGAAGGGATGACGCGGGAAGAACAAGCGCAACAGTGGATCTCGCGCATTGAATTTGCGATTAAGTTAGCACAAGAACAAAGGCGTCCCGAATATATCCGCAAGGCAATTTTGCTTTCCGCTTTTTGCGTGGTGGGAGCGATCGCTCTTAGTTGGGCGAATGGCTGGATCTGGCGTAATTGGTTACCGAGGTTGATTCACTTGCGCCAAACAAACGCGCAACAGCTACTTGAATCGTTTTTGCCCTTAAGTCTTGCAGTTGTGCGCCTCTTTTTGTGGCTTATTACTGTCATCTACATCAGCCACCAATTTGCCCAAACGCGGCTCTGGAGTCGCAGAATAATCGATGTTTTATTTTTCAGTTTTGTTGAGCCGATTATTCCCTTGGGGAACAAGTCTTACTCGGTGATTCAACTCCTGATTTTACTGGGACTATTTGCCGGACTCCTGATTGTTTCTAGAGCGGCTACAAAGCTGCTGCGATCGCGCATTTTACTTTTCACCGGCATCAGTCGAGGCGCTCAAGAAACCATCGCCCTCATTGCTTGCTACACGCTAATTTTTATTGGAACTTTATTGCTGCTGCAACTATGGGGATTAGATTTAAGTTCCTTGAATATTTTTGCGGGTGTTTTGGGGGTAGGGATTGGTTTAGGCTTGCAAGGAATAGCCAAAGAATTCGTCAGCGGTTTAGCGATTATTTTTGAGCGTCACATCGAAGTCGGAGACTTTGTTAATGTAGGCGAATATATGGGAACAGTCGAGCGGATCGGCCTTCGCAGTACGCAAATTCGCACCCTCGATGAAGTTGCCATGATTGTACCAAATTCCCGCTTCTTAGAAAAAGAGTTTGTCAACTGGAATCACGGCAACTACGTATCGCGGATTAGATTACCCGTACCCGTTGCTTTTGGTGAGGATTTGAGTCAGGTAAGGGAGGCGTTGATTGATGCGGCAAAAGATTATCCCCATGTGGTATCGCAACCCGCACCCCGCGTATTTTTTATCGGATATGGTGAAAGTAGTTTAGAGTTTGAATTGCTAGTTTGGATCGCCGATCCGCGCCGACATCCGCAGATTAAGAGCGACTTGTATTTTCGGATTGATGGGATTTTGCGCGATCGCAACATTAAAATCCCTTTTCCCCAGCGAGATTTGCACTTTCGTAGCAGCTTACCAGTAGAACTTTCCCCTCAAACCGAAGCTGAGTTAAAGAACTGGCTCAACAATGGAAAGCGAGAGGGATAAAGATAGGGAAATCGAGCATCTGAATCATTAGTAGCGACACGGCATCCGAAAAACTTTGCGCTGGCGATAAAACTTTCTAAAGCCGTGTCCCTACAACTGGTAATTATATATTTCGATTCCTGTAGGGGTTGACGCAGAAACTCTAAATGTAGGGTGCGTTAGACGAGAGTACGGCACCAGCAATACCACATATATAGTATGGCTGCGTAAGTCCTGCCTAAATATAGCAGTTTGTGACTTGGTGGAATACAGCCCTTGGGGCTGAGTTTGTATAGCGGCAGCATTAATGCTGCCGCTATACAAACTCAGCCCGTCTACACGGGCTATTAACTTATGAAAAATCAAGTGTATTCTATCAAGTCACAATCCGCTATAAACCCGCCCCACCTTGATGCTGAATTATTTAGCCACGACATCAGGTTCAACTAATTTACTTTTCTCCCTCTCGATCAGCTTTTCATACCAATTCACGATCGGAGTAGAACTAATCCCGTGTATAACCACCGAAATCACAATCGTGATGTAGGTAATCCAAGCAATTTGTTCGCCCAATTGGTCTTTTAACCCATTGCCAAATGCATAGCAAAGATAATAGATAGAACCCACACCGCGAATGCCAAACCAACCATATAACCAGCGCGTAACCGGACGCAATCTCGCGCCAATTGTACTAATCCAAGCACCCACCGGGCGGATGACAAAAATTAACAACATAGCGACTAAAAGTGCTTCACCCGCGTGAGCAACAATTGCAGGCCATCGCAGGATCGATCCTAATAGTAAAATTGTCCCAACTTCCAGAAGTTTTTCCAGTTGCTCGATAAATTCAAGCTGAGAATGCCTCTTTTCTGGGTCGCGATAACTGCGCTGCGCCACAATTCCAGCGACAAAAACCGCCAAGAAACCATAGCCGTTGACAATTTCGGTTAAGGAATAAGTTAACAAAATAATACTGAGGGCAACAAAATCCTCCATTAACTCATCGACAGTTTCAATTTTTTGCATTCGCTTGTCAATCCAAACAACCGCCTTTGCTACCACAATTCCCATCACCAAACCTGCGGCGATAGCCCAAATTAAATCAACCGCAACCCATTGTTTAAACCAGTTATCCCAGTTGCTATCTTTGAGCGAGTAAATCCCAAAATAAACAAACGGAAACGCCAGGGCATCATTTAACCCACCTTCCGACGTTAAACCAAAGCGCAACTCATCCCTATCTTCTACATGGGATATCTGAACTTCCGAAGCCAAAACCGGGTCTGTAGGGGCGAGAATAGCGCCCAATAAAATAGCTGTTCCCCAATCCATTCTTAACAGCCAATGGCCCACAGCAGCGATACCAAAAATTGAAATTGGCATCAAAAATCCAATCAGCCGTACCGTAGAACGCCAAGCACCTAAATACAGATTGCGATTCATTTTTAAACCGCAACTGAATAAAGAGATCAGCACTACAAATTCCGTCACTCGCTCCAGAAACTGGGCGTCGGGGCGCAATTGGATCAATTTCACCCCATAAGGCCCCAAGAAAATACCAACCAGCAGATAAATGAGGGCAAAAGATAGCGGTAATCGGGCAATCCAGCCAGAACCTAACGTAACGATGAGCAACAGCAAGCCGATAACCAGCAGGTCAAGAATGTATATATCCATAGCGATTCGTCTTTTTCCTTTGACTTTACTAAGCTTGCCCTCCTCCTCCTACTCCCCTGAAGACAGATTTCTTGACATTCGGATGCATGTAAGCCCTCTTTCTGCTACCTTGGTTAGATAATGCATGAAAAAAAACATTATGCAACGACCTGATGGGCCAAAAACACCGAAATTGCTCAACACTCTCCAAGCAATTGTTCGCCCCCTCGAATCTTTAGAAGCAAATGCTCGCCAATACGGCGACATCTTTGCCAGCAAGTTTATTGGCTTCCAAAACGTTGTAGTAGTAAGCAACCCACAGGCTATCTCTGAAATTTTTACCGCCGATTCAAAACAGTTTGATTCGGGTAAAGGTAACAAAATGTTGCTCCCCCTATTAGGGGAATATTCTATGATTTTGCATGACGGAGATTATCACCAACGTCAGCGACGGCTGTTACTACCCCCATTCCACGGAGAACGAATGCGGGCTTACGGTAATCTAATCTGTGATATAGCCGATCAAGTAATCAGCCAAAAGACGATAGACGAACATTTCTTAGCCCGTCGGGCGATGCAAGAAATTTCCCTGCGAGTTATTTTACGCGCCGTTTTTGGCGTTGATGAAGGCGAGCGTTTTGCACAACTCAAGCAACTGATTGGTTCGCTATTTGATATTTTTAGATATCCTTTGAGTGCCAGCTTTATTTTTTTACCAGCACTGCAACAAGATTTAGGTAAGTGGACTCCCTGGGGACGCTTTGTGGCACAAAAAAAGCAAATTAACGAACTGCTTGACGCCCTGATTCGCGAACGAAAAGCTGAAAATGACTCCTCTAGGGAAGATATTTTAAGCTTAATGTTATCGGCTCGCGATGAAGCAGGCGAACCAATGACCGATGAAGAATTACGCGATGAATTAATGACAACGATCTTTGCCGGACACGAAACGACAGCGACGGCTTTGGCATGGGCATTGTATTGGGTTCACTATTTACCAGAAGTCAAGAAAAAGCTGCTGCAAGAATTAGATACTCTGGATGAAAATACCGATCCGAGCGTTATTGCTAAACTGCCTTATCTCAACGCAGTTTGTTCTGAAACACTGCGAATTTACCCGGTTGGTTTGTTTACATTCGCTCGGATTGCTAAAGAACCCATAAAGATAATGGGCTATGAATTTCAGCCGGGAACGGTGCTATCACCCTGTATTTATTTGACTCACCATCGGGATGATTTATATCCCCAACCGAAGCAGTTTAAACCAGAACGTTTCTTAGAAAGACAATATTCCCCTTATGAGTTTTTCCCCTTTGGTGGCGGAAATCGTCGCTGTCTGGGGATGGCGTTGGCGCTGTTTGAAATGAAGTTGGTACTGGCAACAATTATGTCGCGGTATCAACTAGAACTTGCAGAAAATCGTCCCGTCAAACCTGTGCGTCGAGGCGTAACGATCGCACCTGCTGGCGGCGTGGGAATGGTAATGAAGGGACAGCGCCAAGCGAGTGCAAAAAGTTTGGTGAGTCAAGCGGGTTAACCTCTCCCCCTGGCGGGTGCGGTCACAAACTGTTGGCGATCAAAGCGACTTGGAAGACAAGGAGGGCAAGAGAGCTTTACAAATTCTTTATATAGTTCGTTTGGCCTTAAAATCGATGAAAGGCTTAACGAGTAAAGGATTTAGCCGCTTTAACCCAGGGAGCGGTTCGCCGTGCAATTGTAAATTTTTGATGAAGCTTACGTAAACACTGAAACAAGAGCCAGGTTTTCGTGTGAAAATTTTGCTGTAGGATTATTGAGCTATTAAGAGCGCTAGCGCTCTTAATAAGCTGCTACGGATTTAAATCGAATAAAGAGGCGGGCAAGATGCCCACCCCACCAGAAAAAGGTAAAATTTGGCTCTCAAATTAGGTGCCCAGCAGCTTAGTTTTGGATAAGGCGACACCCAATGTAGGGTATCTTCGCCTTCAAATATACAAAAACGCTCTCCGGTAATTGACGTAAAAGCAAGCTAATTTTTTCTACGTAAAAGTACGTATATGACTTGACGATACATCACAGATCTTGCGCTTAAATGGACGAGGCAAAATGCCCATCCTAGAGGAAATTGTGGGTGGGCGATAGGAACCGCTGCGTCTATTGGTGCAAGATCTGAGTTGATTTTTGCAGGATTTATCATGAAAAAACTCACAGCTTTTGCTTCAATAGCCGCGATCGCCACCATTTTGGGGCTATCCCCATCGGTCAGTGCGGTTAATTTGCTCGACGACCCCGGTTTTGAAGTTGAAGACCCCACTGTTTGGGAAATCAATGGGGGAGTTTACAGGGTTTCCGACTCACTATTCCTCCGTTCTGGCAACTTTGGTGCAGTAATTTCGGCAGATAATGGCAGCATCATACAGAATTTGATTGTTCCTGCTGCCAATCAACTCAAATTCGGTGCTTATGTCCGTTTGTTCACCGGGTATCCTGCTGGCAACTTTGACCAAACTCAGATTACGCTTGGGGTTGCTTCTGCCAACCGATTTCAGACTGCGGGTTTCGATCCAAATGCGCTGATTAATAGTTTTTCCTATAACTCCGATCTGCAACTTTATCAAACTGATTGGATCTTGTTAGAAAGCGTTCTCGATGTTGCCGATCTGGCAGGACAAACTGCCTTACTCAACATCAACTTCCAGAACACCACCGATACCAATACCTTTGTAGCAGTAGATGATGCTTTCGTCGAAACTGTGGAGGAACCTTCCACATCGGTTCCCGAACCCTCTTCGGTGCTGGGTTTGCTGGCGCTGGGTGGTTTTGCTGCTGCGTCCTTGCGTAAACAAAAGCTTGTTACTAAGGAGTAGATAGAAGGCAAAAAAATTGAACAGGGGCGGGCAAGATGCCCACCCCACAAGAGAGTGGTTTTTTTGTTTTAATCTTGAGTGCGATATGCCTCCCAACCGAAAGCGCGAACGCATTTTTTGGGGGGAAGGGATGCGAACGCGAGTGCGTGCCTTTGGCATATCGCTTCATCACTATTCTGCCTCTGGGTCAATCCCCATTGCTCGCAGGCGTTCTGCTAATTGTGCTGCTTTTCGCTCAGCTTGTTCGGCGCGTTGTCGTTCTTGTTCGGCACGTTGTTGTTCTTGTTCAGCGCGTTGTCGTTGTAGTGCAGCTTCTTCTTGACCTGTGAGCAACAAATTTCCTTCTAGATCCCACCAACGTAACCAAAGCTGTTCGGGATTGTTCAAAAATGTTCCTCGCCAAAGTCCTATTTCCACGTCTAGCAGTGGAATTGGATAGTGACCTCGTTCATTTGGTTGGAGTTTATGGTAAGTAAAATCGACCAAATGATAAACCTCTAACTTGTCATTTTTAATTTCATAGATTGCGTAGTAGGGAATGCGAATAATTTGCTGATAGACCCAAAATTTACCCGGTCTACCCCCGGCATTAACCAAAGCGGGAGTCAAAGGCGTAGCATCTCGTTCCTCATCACCATTTCCACTCGCTAATTCAATCGCAATTAACGGGGGCGTGTATTCGCGCCAAAACACATAAGAACGACGAATTTGACCTTCTAATCTAGGTGGTACTCCAGGGACATAAAACCAATCCGGTGCTTCCGCGCCTTTTTCCGGGGGATCGGTTTCTCGCCAATAAATACCGCAGTCCTGACCGATGCAATACTGTCCATCGGGATGCAGACGTTGCAACACTGGCGCAATCGAATCAGTCAGAATGATGCATTGAGGATGTTCTTGGAAATTTTTCACAAAAGTTCCATCCGACTCTGGTAGTTGCGTGTGATCGGGAAATGGAGGGGGTAGGTCGATTTTGGAAATTGTTTCAGTCATACCTTATAATTTCAGCGATTGATACTTACGATCTAATTTTGTCTAAAATTTTAACGATTGGGTGCGCTCGCAGCCAATTTCCCTAACTTCCTCCTAGCTTTAACCAACCAAAAATATCTCCCACAGTTAAATGCAATTGGGATACTATAAAAGTCTTGCGCCAACGTCTAAAACTAGGTTTTCCTTCGCGCCCGATGCCGATTGATACAATTGCTTTATCTCTCTCTGAGTGGTTATCGCAAAATGCTAATATCAAACTTAAAGGTGAAACGCTACAGATGATTCGTAAAACAAATCAACAACTTGCTAGCCCAGAGCCAAAATAATAAGCAGGTAGACATAAGTGAGATGGTGCGTTACGCTACCGCTAACGCACCCTACGATAAAACTACTGAAGCTTTATCCCCCGCATTGAATAATCCAACAATTCCATCGGGTGCATAATCGGAACTTGCCTACCTTGCAATTCCAAATGCTTGGTAATTTGCAACGTACAACCTGGATTTGCAGAGGCAATTAATTCTGCCCCAGTATTCAACAAATTCTCGACTTTCTGCTGTCCCAATTCTTCCGCAACTTCCGGTTGCAGCATGTTATAAACCCCTGCACTCCCACAACATAAAGCCGCATCAATCGGTTCCCTCAACGTCACTCCCGGAATTTGTCGTAACAATTGACGCGGTTGCACGCTAATCTTTTGTCCGTGTAATAAGTGACAAGCATCTTGATAAACCATTGTCAGGGGTTTATCTGATAAAGGCGATAACTTAGCCGTTAATCCCACTAGGGCTAAAAATTCTTGAGCATCTTTAACTTTCGCCGCGAATGCTTTAGCTTTTTCCCGATAATCTGGGTCATCTTCTAAGATGTGACCGTATTCTTTCAAAGTATGACCGCACCCCGCCGCATTGATGATTACGTAATCAACCCCCGTAGCTTCAAAACTATCAATCATCTGCCTAGCTAAAGCTTGAGCTTGTGCTTTTTGTCCTTGGTGTTCCGGCAAAGCAGCACAACAACCTTGCATTTTTGGCACGACAACTTCGCAACCATTCGCCGTTAAAACCCGCACCGTAGCATTATTAACCTTAGAAAAAAACAGCCGCTGCACGCACCCTAAAATTACCCCAACTCGATAGCGTTTCTTCCCTTCTGCCGGGATAACTTCCGGCAAAGGTTCATAAAAAGCATCGAGGGGAATGGTTGGCAGAATCGATTCCATTGCTGCCAACTGGGGAGATATTTTCTTAACTAATCCAGTTGCCCGAACTAACTTAGACAACCCCAACTTTTGATAAATTAACATTGGAGCTAACAAAACGCGCAAGCGATTCGGATAGGGAAACAAAGAAAAGATGAGTTTCCGATAAAACTTCTCCGGTAAACTGCGGGGATAATTCCGTTCAACTTGGGGACGAGTCGCCGCAATTAACTTATCGTACTGCACCCCAGAAGGACAAGTTGTAACACAAGCCAAACACCCCAAACAACTATCAAAATGTGGTGCCGTTCCTTCCCCAAGCGCCGCCTCCCCTTCATTAATTGCATCCATCAAATAAATCCGCCCTCTAGGCGAATCCATTTCCTTCCCAATCACCCGATAACTAGGACAAGTCGCAAGACAAAATCCACAATGAACGCAAGTATCAATCAACTTAGGATCTGGCGGACGATCCCCATCAAACCCACTCAAATTCTTATCCCCAGTAACCTTAACCTCATTCTCTGAAATTTGCATAGTCTCTTTCTTCCTCTTTCTTCGCGTCCTTTGCGTCTACCCTGCGGGAACCCGCTGCGCGTGTATCGCGGTTCAATCTCTCTAAATCCCACCCACAAAACGATGAGGACTAAAAATCCCTTCCGGATCGAATTGCTGCTTAATTTTCCGCATTAAATCCAAAGCATTGCCACTGTAACCCCAGACATCAATTTCCTGCTTAAAAGCAACAGGCGCTTCCAAGACGGTGAGGAAACCGCTGTGGGATTGACAATGCGATCGCATCCGACCCAGCACCTCCCCATCAGGGTTATCCAAGCGCAACACTCCCAACCCACTACCCGCGTGAATGAATGCGATCGCATCCCCAGAGGCAAGACTATCTACTAGGGTCAGAGTTGCGATCGCAGCTGTTGGTAACACTCCTATTTTGCAAGTAATTCTGCCATTTGTAGCAGATCCCTGCATTTGTTCTCCTAACTTCTGCCATAGATTAGACTCATCATTTCCCCCATAGGTACTACCTTTCAACCCCAGATGTTGACCCAGTTCCAAAATTCGGGCAGACTGTTCTTTAACACTCGCCTCTACACTTTGAAACCGAGTCACCAACGCCATTCCCTCACCCATTCCCAAGCGAGTCACTAACCCAGTTGATAGCAGATCAATTGCAGTGGTTGTTAAAGCAGAAGCGAGTAAAGTTTTAGCTGCCTGTGCAATATTATCTGCCGTACCCATTAACACCACCGTCTGCGATGCATCAGGTATAGGATAAACCCGAAACGTGACTTGAGAAATAATTCCCAAAGTGCCATAAGATCCGGTAAATAACTTCATCAAATCGTATCCGGCAACATTTTTTACAACTCGTCCCCCCGCTTTAGCAATTTCACCATCAAACCGCACAAAAGAAATTCCTAAAAGCATATCTCGCACCCCGCCATATCGCTGACGCAAAGAACCAGCATCCGCCGTCGCAACGATGCCGCCAAGGGTCGCATGTTGGGGATAAGCGGGGTCAAGGGCGAGAAATTGTCCTTCTTTGGCTAAAATTGCCTGAAGGTCGCCGAATTTCATCCCCGCTTCTGCGGTAACGGTTAAGTCGCCCACGGCGTGTTCTACCAGTCGGTTTAGTCCCGTGGTACTGACAACGAGATCGATATTCTTGGCGACACCCCCCCAACCTAGTTTGCTACCGTTTCCTGTGGGTAAAATCTGCCAGCGCTTGCGGTAAGCACAGGCGACTACTTGTCCGAGTTCTTCCTGTGCGTCGGGATAGGCGATGCAGTCGGGTTGAGTTTCCGGGGTGACTGCTGTGGTAATCTTTTCTTGCCAATCGGTGTCTAGCTTTGAGATGCCAGAATTGCCGATAATGGGTTCTAGGGTTTGCGCGATCGCTTCGGTTTGCTGTATCACTATTACATTTTCTTAATGTTTACTGCTGATAAAGATTCTATTTCCGTTTGGATATTCTGTCGAGCCTTGATTTCTCTGGTGTCAAATATTTGAGCGGTGAAATATATTCTTTCGCGTTGTATAAATTTCTGCAATACCTGTATTCTGCCCAATCGATACTCTACCTCGGACAGCCAGGAATATTCTTTTCTAATCCCCTGATTATAAATATGATACTCGGACGAAGATGCCCCTAATATAGATAAGTCTGCATCCAAGAATATATGAGTATCAATATCATTGTCTGTTGCTTGATGGGTTTGACTTGCTAATATTATTTTAGTAACTTTCTCTCTAGTTGAAAATGGAATTTTTATGATTTTTAGGATATTAGTTGCATATTCAGCACTTTTTTCTTCATTATCCTTGGCTTTCGGGTCGTAGATAATATCGTGAAACCAGGCAGCAAATTCGAGTGCGGCAGGGTTTTCGGCCTGCGGGCGCATCTCGTCAATTATCTGCAAAACTTGTAAAATATGCGTCAAGTTGTGATAATGTCTGTCAGCGCTGGAATAAGCGGAGGCTATGTCAGTAAATATTTCCTGGCTAATAACTGGATTAACACCGAAAGGTGCGAGTAGGGAATGAAATTTTGTGGATGCGATCGCTGCATACATAACTAATATTGCATTCTTTTTGTCACAGCCATACAATTTGTATTCAGGAAAAACACAGGGCAATATGGAAAAAGCTACCTTTGCTGCGGGTTGTTTTTGGGGTGTGGAAGACACCTTTCGGAAAGTCAAAGGCGTAATTTCGACTTGCGTTGGCTATACAGGCGGACATTGGCCTCATCCATGCTATTTAGATGTATGTGCTAGGGTAACTGGTCATGCCGAGTCGGTGCAAGTGGAATATGACCCTACTTTAGTCAGTTATGAACAACTTTTAGCAGTCTTTTGGAGTTCTCACGACCCGACGCAATTAAATCGACAAGGGCCAGACCGAGGCGAACAATATCGCTCTGTTATCTTTTACCACAATTTGGAGCAAGAGGCGGCTGCTAGAAAATCGAAGCAAACCTTGCAAAAATCAGGAAAATATGATAAGGATATTGTCACAGAAATTAAACCCGCCAACGAGTTCTATTTAGCCGAGGAATATCACCAACAGTATTTTGAAAAGAAACGACGCAAGTCAGAAATGCTGTAAACTGATTTCAAAAACCCGGTTTTTATTCCTGGTAACTCAAATAAACCGGGTTTTTTAGTCTGTTATTTAACCAATCTGCTGACCAAGTTATGAGCCGGACTTTCTGGATTACCCTTTTCATCGCCTTTGCGAATTCGCTCTCGTTTACGATTCTCATCCCGATTCTTTACTTGTATGGTCGGCAGTTTGGATTGAACGATTTCCAAACAAGTCTCTTATTTGCTACCTATGCAGGTTCTCAGTTTTTTGCTACGCCAGTGATTGGCAAGCTTTCCGATCGCTTTGGACGCAAGCCGCTGCTAATTATCAGTTTAACTGGAACTGTTATTGCTAATTTCCTCGCCGGAACCGCTAGCCACGCTAGCATGTTATTTTTTGCCCGCTTTCTTGATGGTATAACGGGTGGAAATATTTCCGTTGCTCAGGCGATTATTTCAGATATTACTCCACCTGAAGGGCGTGCCAGAGCGTTTGGAATGTTTGGTGCAGTAACTTTTGGGTTAGGATTTGTGGTAGGGCCAGCTGTGAGTTTATTAGCGCAGCAGTTTTCCTTGGGAACAGGTTTTTTGGTATCGAGCGCGATCGCATCCATCGCCTTGCTCGCCACTATTACCAACCTTCCCGAAACTTTACGCACAAAAGCCGATAAAGCCAGGAATATATTCGACCTCGGTTTAGGTAATTTGATTACTGGATTGGTAATGCCAAAAGTGGGAATTATGTTAATTATTAACTTCCTCATCGGCACTACTTTTACAATTTTTACCTTCGCCTTTCAGCCGTATTATATCCAAGTACTCGGTCAGAACAGCACCTCGCTGACGCTTTTATTTATCACATTTGGAACCCTATCCGTTGCGATGCAGGTCAAAGGTATTGCTCTATTAACCGACCGGATCAGTTTAGTGAATATTTTATTTTTGGGTTTATCCGTTCGCAGCTTATCGTTTCTATTGATGCCAGCCGTTCCAAACATCGTTTACTTTGCGATCGTGAGCAGTGTTTTTGCCTTATTTAATGCCTTGGTACAACCGATGGTTTCTACGCTAATTTCCCTTAATGCTAAACCAGAAGCTCAAGGAACTGTAATGGGTTTGAATGCTTCCTATCTGAATGTTTCTAACGCTTTTGGCCCGATTATTGCTGGAATTATTGTCAATCAAACCAATCCGATTACCTATAGTTATCCCCTGTATTTGGCGGGGGCGCTGACTTTTTCAGTGTTGTTGTTTGCGATCGCAACTCGCCGTCAGTACGCACCTATCCCGACTTCCTGACGAACGTTGCGATCGCTTATAAGCTGATATGCCTTCAAGTTGCATAATGCAGATTGCCCCAAAGACGCGGTGACGCGGTGACGGGGAGACGCGGTGATGCAAATTAAATGACGATTAGCTTATCAATTCTCTAAAATCTGATCCCCCCTAACCCCCCTTCCAAAGGGGGGAACCGGAATTAAAGTCCCCCTTTACCCCCCTTCCAAAGGGGGGAACCCGTATTAAAGTCCCCCTTGAGAAGGGGGATTTAGGGGGATCTGCTTCGAGTTAAGCGATCTACCCCCCCAATTAAAGTCCCCCTTTGCAAGGGGGATTTAGGGGGATCTGCTTCGAGTTAAGCGATGTACCGCCGCAATTAAAGTCCCCCTTTGCAAGGGGGATTTAGGGGGATCTGCTTCGAGTTAAGCGATCTACCGCCGCAATTAAAGTCCCCCTTTGGAAGGGGGATTTAGGGGGATCTGCTTCCGGTTAAGCGATCTACCGCCGCAATTAAAGTCCCCCTTGAGAAGGGGGATTTAGGGGGATCTGCTTCGAGTTAAGCGATCGCACCAACAGCAATCTACCGGCTGATGTTAATATAGTTCCATTTGGGATAGACAATCATAGACAAGGCGATTGACTTCCTACTTTGGCTAGTAGCAACGCTCGTGCAGAACCATATTGTGATGGGAACACGGGCGTTATCCGCCTCGGATGCACTACCAAGCACCCTCTATCCCTCGCTAACATTGACTTGAGACAGTCGAATGAGGTAGGGATTACTTTTCGTCCGATATTGAATGCTCCATTCACATCGGCATGAATCAGTGAACCATCAGATGCTGTATACCAGCTACGCTTGACCCGCCTGCCTCTGAAGGCGGGTTTTTGTTTTGTGTCAGGTGTATAGGTTGGGATGGTATCCCAATCCAAAAACGAAGACTTGCTGGTGTAGGATTCTTCGCCCACGCTGACGGTGATTCCAACAGCCTCTAATTTATAAGTTAGAATCTCGATGAATCTTGCATGTGGTATTTGTACAAACTTTTGGTTGGTTTTTTTTCCTAAATTAATGCTGGTTTTCCATTGGTCATTTTTGCCAATGGCGACCTGAGTTACCCCTAGAGTAAGAAACTCATTGCAAATCATCCGAGTACATTGGTGTAGATACGAGTCAACGAAGTTGTTTCGATTTCTAACAAGGTTCTGGATTCTTTGTGATGTTCCTGTCTTGATAAATCCTTTAAACTTGGCTACCTGTTTGTTGTAGTACTGGTTAACGCTTTTTAATGGCTTGCCATTAACGGCAATAGGTTGAATCCTGGGGTCGTTAAAGACAATTGTTGCGAGGTTATCCAAGCCAATATCGATAGCGGCTGCCAGTTCAGGATTAAGGCTACAGAAGTATTGACCTCCAGAATGATCTTCATAAACCACCTCAATAACGAAGCACCCTATTTTGGGTACTATTCTCACTTCACAGAGATTGTCGTATTTGAGTCCCTGCTTAACGGGTAGAACAATCGGAGACATAGAAGGGACGAGCCGACATGAGTTAAATTCTCTTTTGCTAATGGCTTGGATATTGAATTTAACCAGATTTCTCCCTTCTATATAATTCGGAATTCTTGGTTTTCCTGTAAACTTCGACGGTTCTTTGTTGTAGGCTTCTAGGGCTTTGAAGTGATTTGTCCATGTATCAGCACACTGCTGTAGAACTAACTGAGCCACCTTAGCTGGCATTGCCTTGTAGCTCTCCGATTTCTGGAACAATTTATCCAGTTTCGATTGATACAAGTAGCCATGTCCGTAGAGATAGCTCTGTCTTTGACTGTACTGTGCTGTATTAAATAGTTTACGAGACCTGTTGGTTATTTCGTCACAGTAATTGAACCATTGGTGGTCTTTCTTGATTATATGCCTTTCAACTCGTTTCGTCGTCATCACCCCCTTGTAATTGCTTGATTATTGTCTCAGTTTTTCGTTTGGCCCTCCTTTGTCCATACAGTCTAGCAGAGAAAGAAGTAATACTTGAAATCAAGTCCTGCATCAATTCATCTCTTCCGTTTTCTGCCTAGTTGACAATTTCTAATGCTACTCCGCAACGATTTAACAGAACATCTAGATAATGTGTTCCAAATCTTGCTAATCTGTCTTTGTGTTCGACAATTAAGATGTCGTAGTCGGATGATATTAGCAAAGTTTCTAGCTTCTTTCGATTGTCATTCAATCCACTACCAACTTCTTTGACGACTCGAACAATTTTGTAACCTTTCGCCATTGCGTACTGTGTTAATCGTTCGGCTTGGCGGTCTAGGTTGCTACGATTCTCGGACGAGGAGACTCTCGCATAAATTGCGGCTTTGTCTTTCCTTGATACAGTTAATGGCGCCAGATTGAAATCGACAATCACCATTCCCGTCTCGGTCTGCCTCGCCGGGTGTGGGAGTTTGCCGCTTTTCCACCAGCGCCATGCTGTTTTGTAACTAATTCCCAGGTGTTTGGCATAGTCAGGTAGTTTCATGCCTGTCATTATACGGTATACCTGGCTATCAATGTCTATAGTTTGAGTGAAGTTTTACCATACCGAGTCAAAATCCGAATTATCTCACCTTGGATCGGAGAGGGTAAGGGTGGACTCCATGCAGCGACTTCTGCAAAACGAACTACATGCAAGTGGTGGACAACGCTATTAACTGCAAAAGGAACACCGCAAGCAAGCAGGCGCACGGGTGTCTTCCCCTCCGGTATTTCCAGAATGGGTGCTTTGAGTAATTCCGCAACCGAACGTTGCTCTATCATAGAGTTACTACCTTTTTTTATGGGTATCTGAGCGATCGCTCTCAAGTTTTCCAGGCTAGAGGGGGCGATCGCTTTGTCATGTCTGCATTCAATCTATTCTGACTACAGTCGTTTGTCTACTCAATACGCTAAATAAATAGCATTCGACGCTAATTAAGGAAAAATATAGATGTGAAGTGATAGCATCGGCCTTGCAGCACTAATGGATATCGATTGAGTACTGGAGTGACGATCCGCTGGAAATTAGCAGTAGTAATGGCTGAACGCAACATTAGTAACAAGGAACTGGCTGCCCTAATTGGGATGCATCCGACCTCTGTTTCTCGGCTAAAGACTCGTCGTACCTTCCCCAAAATTGACGAAGATACCCTGAGTGCGCTTTGCAAAGCGCTAAAGTGTCAGCCAGGAGACTTAATGGTGTACGAAGAAGATCAAGCGGATGGATAGCTGGTAGTTCAAGAAACCCGGTTTTTCTCAAAAACCGGGTTTCTGGGTCAGCAAGAAACCCGGTTTTTCTCAAAAACCGGGTTTCTGAGTCAGGCGATCGCTCAATTGCCCCTTACTTAGAAAAACTTCATATAATTAAGTATAAATACACATTCAACCCAAAAAGGTTGGTGCTAGCCATGCAAAACGTATCGTATGGTTTCGTACTTCGGCGGCTGGCTACTATTTTGTCTGTGGTAGTTCTTTCGCTATGTCTAACAGCAGCCGCCACGGGAATTCTACTATCTTTCTATTACGAACCGACGGCGGGCGGGGCGTATAATTCATTGCAGGCAATCAAATCTGAAATACCCAATGGCTGGTTAATTCAGCGGATGCACGAAATTGCCGGTAATGGTTTAATCGCCGTATCTTTAGTACAAATCGTTGTCATGTTTCTGGGTGAGAAATTTCGCCCCAGTTGGCTCACAGCTTGGATTAGCGGAATTTTGTTAACATTGACAGCGATGGCTTTAAGCTGGACGGCGATGATACTCGACTGGACGCAGCTTGGCTACTGGCGTTTCACCATTGAACTAGGAACGATTGAAGCTATCCCCGTTGTTGGTTCCCTGCTGCGAGACATAATTACAGGTGGTGGCGCAATCAATACCACAACAGTCATGCACCTGTATACCTTGCATAGCTACGTTCTTTCTATGGGTGCTATGGTTCTCGCCTTGATTCACTTAGGCGGGTTACTCCTACAGGAAAAAGAAGACAAACAAGCACTGCTTCAATCCGAGTAATTTACCAAAAGAAACCCGGTTTTTTACAAAAACCGGGTTTCTGCTGGTGGAAGCGCGATCGCTCAACAGCGAATCGCGTTTCAGTTATGTTGGCTTATTGCCCAACTTCTGCCGCCGCACGACTCAACATAGCCTGCTGACGAGTCTTCAGATGCCGTTGATGATTGCTCATCAACAAACGGGCTTTGTCTTGAGTCGATACTTCGGTGTTGACGATGGGATTGGTGGATTGCATAGGTTTCGCCTCTAATGTACTTGTTTGCTCGATCGGAGGCGCGTTCCTTCGGGATAACTCCCTACTTCCGTCTCTCCAAGCCCTCTGTTTTCTTGAAGAGATGAACGATTTCTTTCTGTATCTATTGTTACTTTTTTTCGAGTAAATGTCAAATAGTTAACAAATCTTTACAATTAAGCGCGGTTCTGGAAGCAACCAATCAACCTCCTTTGTCTCGCTTGTCCCACCAGTTGGGAGTTTGAGGAATTTCCTGGAAAAATCGGGTTTCCCCTTCTCTTGCCGATCTTTTGTGGCAGGATGGGTTTAAGGCTGCGTTAAGCTAGTTTCGCGGCTGTTTCTGGTGGTGGATAGAGAGGGTATATGGCTGAAAAACAAGAAGGCATCAAAATCGTTAGCGATAACCGCCAAGCCCGCTTTCTCTACGAAATCCTGGAAACATACGAAGCCGGGATAGAGTTAAAGGGGACAGAGGTAAAGTCGATACGGCAGGGCAAAGCCAACCTGAAAGACGGCTATGGTTTAATTCGCAATGGCGAAGCGTGGCTGCTGAACGTCCATATCTCGCCCTACCAAAGCAGCGGCGAGTATTTTAACCACGACCCCAGGCGCACCCGGAAACTGCTGTTGCACAAGCAAGAAATCCGCAAATTGATTGGCAAGGTAGAACAAAAGGGTTTAACTTTAGTGCCGTTGAAGATGTATTTGAAGAATGGCTTGGTTAAAGTTACCCTGGGTCTGGGCAAAGGTAAAAAGCTACACGATAAGCGCGATGACATCAAAGAACGTCAAGACAAGCGCGATATGGAACGGGCGATGAAGCGATATTAACTCAAGTTGCTAGTTAACTCAGGTTGCTAGTTACGAGGCGCGATCGCCAGGGCAGGCAGAGAGCTAAGCAGAGCGAAGTGTAAAAATATACTGTACTTTGTCATCACTTTATACCAAATCCCGATATTTTTATCGACCGCACGGGCGTCTTCGTTTGTCAAGCGCGCAGCATTAATGCGGCCGCGATCGCATTATTTGCCGTACCTCTGGTTATGCGCCCTACTTCTTATGGCTGCAATCCGCTGTAATAAAGGTTAACAACTCCTCTGAAAATATCGTGACATTTTCTCACATTTTCCCACAGTCGAAAAAAGATTCATTATTTAAATTTGGATTATAGGCTGATTAAGTAAGTCAAGGGTTAATCAAAAAAATGATTACACTTGAGTTTGACTTATTACTTTCACAACCTATCAAAAAAAATTTTTTTCCATTCATAGCTAAAAGGAAAGAAGAAAATGGCAGCAGAATTTAACCTTGGTATACTTCCAGCGAATAGCACTCCAGTAATCGCTAGTAACTTTGTAGGCAGCAACGACACCAGAGACACTTTCAGTTTCAGTCTAGCTAGTTCTGGCAACATCAACCTGGCTCTTACTGGCATGAGCAGTGATGCTGATGTCCGACTATTTCGGGACTTCAACGGCAATGGCATAGTTGATGCTGGTGACACGCAAATTGGCAGTTCAACTCGGGGTGGCAACAGCGATGATTCGATTAACATCGCCAACCAAGTTGCGGGTAACTACGTGGTTCAAGTCGATCGGTTTAGTGGGGATACAAAATACGATCTGAGAGTATCTACCACCGCTTTTCCCTCAGCCAGCAACCTTCTACCGACTGAAACCGAAGTAGGTATCCTGACAGGAACCCAAACCTTTACTGGTCAAGTGAGCAACAACAGCACCGCCGCTAATAATGAATCCCCTGGTGACACCTCTGATGTGTACCATTTTGTCCTGAATGCAGCTGGTAACCACACCTTCACGATTGCTGGTCTGAGCGGTGATGCCGATCTGCGACTGATTCAGGACACTAACAGTAATCTTGTGGTTGATGCAGGGGAAGCGATCGCTACTTCTGCTAATGCTGGCACCACGTCTGACCAAATTACTCGTTTCTTGAATCCAGGTGAATACTTTGTCCAGGTCTATTCATTCGCTGGCCTCCCGAATGATAGCAGCCAAATTAACTACACCCTAACCATGACCTAAGTTTTTCCCGTTATCTTTTTCCTCGTTCCTTGGCTCTACCTGGGAAAGAGAAAAAGAGAAAACGGAAAAACTTAGCGAGAAAAGTCAAGAACATGACTCTGGTATAGTCAACGGCTAAAATCAACCTGCAACAGTGACTAAAAAGCTCCTCAAAATAATAATTTTGACAAGGGCTTTTTAGTCAAATAGTTTCATTTTGGATAATAAAATAGTATTGGATATGACTACAGTTTTACAAATTGGCAACCGCGCGATCCCTGCTGCGGAAGTCATTCCTCTGCTGAGGAGTTACCAAATGCTGCCCCAATTGTTACGGGAGAGCATAATTGACGAAGCGATCGCTCCCATCGACTGCACCCCGGAAGAAATTGCTAGTGCAACCGAGCAGTTTTACCAACAAAATCAGCTCACCTGCGAAACAGAACTACAGTCGTGGCTGAAGCATCAAGGCATGAGCCAAGATTGTTTAGAAAAAGTCTTCATCATCCGGCTGCTGAAAATCGAGAAATTTAAACAAGCGACTTGGGGTCATAAACTAGAATCTTACTTCCTCAAACGCAAGCGGGCGCTGGATCAAGTCGTCTATTCTCTAATTCGGACTCAAGATAAAGGAATTGCCCAAGAACTTTTCTTTCGCATTAAAGAAGGCGAGCAGTCTTTTGCCGAACTCGCTTGTGAGTACTCCCAAGGCTCAGAGGCTCAAACAGGTGGTATCATCGGCCCTGTTGAGTTAGGTAATATCCACCCAAAATTAGCTCAGTTGCTTTCACTGAGCCATCCAGGTCAACTTTGGCCCCCTATGGCTGTGGAAGAATGGCTGCTGATTGTGCGACTGGAAAAATTGATTCCATCACAGTTCAATCAATCAATGCGTCAACGCTTGCTGCGCGAACTTTTTGAAGCTTGGTTGCAAGAGCGGCTAAGTCAATCAATTGCGGGATTTTAGATTTTATATTAACTCAATTTGCTATTTATCTCGGACTTGCAGCTAATGGCTAATGGCTAATGGCTAATGGCTAATGGCTAATGGAAAGAACAACAGTATATTACTGCGCTTTTGATAGCTTCGCGTTCTTAGATTAGCGTTCTTGGATTAGCAAGCTCGCGATTAGCGATTAGCGATTAGCGATTAGCAGCGTCCAACTTTATAACTAGCAACTTGCGTTAGTTATAACTATCATGGGTTTAAAAATAGCTAATCGCCAGCTTGCTAATTGGTAGTGAGAATATTCTCCGGCTCTACGATTAGCCATTAGCTATTAGCCATTAGCCATTAGCAGATCTAGTTAGCAGGTGAGTCTATAGGTGTCAAAGCTTCTGTTTGCTGGGGGAACTGATAGTAACTGGCGATTAAAGCTATCATTAGCCACCACAGGGTATTGACTTCGGGACGGTACAAAACTGTATCGAATGCACCGTGACCTAACATACCCAGTAAAGCAGCGATCGCTCCCATCAACCAATATCCTTCACTACTACCCAATGCACGCAAGCGTTTTAATTGCAACCATCCTTGGTTAAGCGTTACCAACAGCAGCCACAAGAAACAACCCAGTCCAATAAAACCAGTTTCCACCGCCACTTCTAATAAAACAGAATACGCACTCAAAGCGCTGAAGCGGGGACGCATGTAAAGCGGGTAGATTTTATTAAAAGCATTATTGCCAGGACCGATACCCAGGATGGGGCGATCGCGTATCATTTCGATTACAGCCGCCCATACATTAATGCGGAAATTATTGCTGCTATCTTCGCGACCGATAAACATACTCAAAACGCGATCGCGCACTGGCTGCACGAATAATACTGCCACCAATACCACAAAACCCAAACAAAAGAGCAGTAAAGGTAACGACCAAGTGCGCCAGAAGCGAGGTAAGTGGACGCTGAGCCAGAAAAGCAGCAAAATTGAGAATATAAAAACAGCGATCGCAAAACCAATCCAGCCGCCGCGACTGAAGGTTAGCATCAGACAAGCTGTATTGAGCGCTAACATCGTCACGGCTAAAGCTTTGGGAAATAAACCGCGCCAAGCGAAAATAGCTGCCGCCGATAAAGCGATCGCGGGTAGTAGATAACCAGCGAGTAAATTGGGATTACCCAGATAACTATAAACCCGCGTAGTTTTAGCCAAAGGAGATTCTGGATCGACCCAAGTTGCTAGCGCTGCTGCGCCAAAAAACCATTGCCGCAAACCATAAACGCTGACAATTAGGGCTACGTGTAAGTATAGGGCGATCAGCCAACGACGGAGACGAGGCGATCGCAACACCCGCGACATCAGCGCGAACAGTAGCAAATACAACGTTAGCTTTACCCAGCCACTCAAGGCTGCCACCTTCACGGGTGACAGCGCCGTTGCCACCGTCGCGATGCCCCAGTAAAGTAAAACCAGCAAATGAATCGGAGTAGTTTTAGCGCCGGTGTCATCAGATACAGTCACCAGCACCCAAAAGCCAGCGCTGGCGAGCAATAACACCCCAATCAAATCGTTAGATACAAAAGGTGCTAAAGCGAACACCAAACCGATCAACATTGCCCCGATCAGTTCAGCGTGGGGCAATAGCCAGCTACCTTGCCGCCAACTTTGCAGCAGCCCCACTAAACGGTATAAATAACTCGCACTGCGCCACTGATACAGCGGCAGATTAGACAGGGTTAGTTGTTGCCAAACAGCATTCATATGTTAGTTGTCAGCGATCGGTAGGAGTAGATTGCATGAGCGCTCTTTTTGATCGCAACTCGAGATTGATTATCTACGCTCATGCGATCGCCCGTACACTAGCGATGTGTTTTTTCCTTGACCGATGGACCATGACCCATGACCGCTTAGACACTTTCATCGATAGCCATCATATCCGGCAAAGTTAGTACATAGCGATACCCAGATTCTGGCGAGCCTTGAATCGAGACTTGACCGTTGTGCATTTGAGCCAAGTGGCAGCTTAGCAACAGCCCCAGATTGTCGCGGGATTGTGGGAAACCTCGATCGTCAAGCGCATCTGACTTTTGTACAAAACTCAAGCCGTCTGCTTCGAGAGTCATGCGCTTGGATACTGAGACAGAGTTCTCTGGATGTTCTTGCCAATCTTCCAGCGTATCCTCTGGGGATTCATCCTCCGAATAGTGAGATACACCCGGTAACTGTGATTGGTACAAATAAGGTTCCACCTGCTGGAATCCTTCTCCCAGCCAGGGGTGAGACACCCAAACCGCAATATTTAATCCATCACTTTTGCGAGAAACGTGGATGCGAATAATGCTTTCAGCTTCAGCCTTTTGCAGCACGCTCGATACCAGGTGATAGAGCATTTGCCGTACTTTTTCTCGATCCAGCTGCCAGATGCGATTTCCAGGCTCTACCGAGAGGCGAATTTGTTGCTCGCGGCGGTGCGCCATTTCTTCTAAAGAAGCGATCGCTTGCTGGCAGAGCATTTCAATATCCGTCGCCGTCAGGTTCAGTTGGGCGTTTTCCGCATCGAGGGCTCCCAAAGCTAAAATTTCATTCACCAGCGTCAGCAAATACTGACCGCTCGTTTGAATAATTTCCAGGTATTCTTTCTGTTTAGTCGTCAGCGGGCCGTAAATTTCGCGACCCAGAACGCTTGCCATACCCATTACACTTGTCAGCGGCGTCCGTAACTCCTGGGTCAGCGCCGAGAGCAATTTGACTTGAACTTGATTGGTGGTAATTTGGTTGGCAGAAGTACTGCTCAGACGGATGGGTGCGCTGAGATTCACCTGCACTTGGGACTTGGTGCTGTTTTCCAAAAGACGGTTCCGCTCAAATTCGCTCATCGTCCAGCGCGCCATCAGTTCCAAAAACTCAATCTCCTTGGTGGTAAAACTACGCGGTACTTGCTCCATGACCTCAAGCGTACCCAGACATTGTCCGGAAGAAGTAAATAGCGGCACTCCCAAGTAGGCGCGGATGCCATATTGCTGGACTAGCACGCTTTTAGAATAAAGCGGAGCGCTAGCGGTGTTGTTAATTGCCAAAACTTTTTGACTTTCTACCACGTGGGTACAGAAAGATTCCTCGCGGGGTAGCTGACGCGAGGAAGCTAGTTGGTTCATCAGTCCCAGGCGAGATAAACCTACCGCTGACTTGAATACTTGACGGTCTTTATCCATCAAGCCCAAAATGCAGATGGTAACCTCCAAAAAGTGAGCCGCTGTCTGAGTCGCTTCCTCGAACACGGCGATCGTTTCTGCTTCGAGCAAGCGCGACTCTGCCAAAGCTTTGAGGCGTTGCTGTTCCCGCGCTGTTGCTGTCAAATTGTCCAGACTGTAAGAAAGTCTGTTTTCTGGACCTACCATGCCTACTGCCACCTTCATACCTGCTATTTGTGTAATTTCCATCTTGCTGCCATCAAAGGATGATTGACTATTCTTAAGGTTCCCAAGCTCCACCTCTGACAAACAGTTGCTGAGTACAAATTTGCGATTTTTGTTTGGCTGTTAAATTAGCCGCCACTTGGCGTGCTAGACCAAGCTGGGTGATTCAGCAGCGCCGCAATGACTCGCACCCCGCGCAACTGGTTAGACAGGGGTATGTGACCTCTAGGAGCCGAAAGATCCCAAGTAAATTCATTCGGGTAGCGCGTCCAGGTATTTCCGGTTTTCCAGCCGATTTTGAGCCAGAACTTATCCCAGTTTTTCCCGGTTGAGAGCCAAATTTCCCGCTGCACGGAAAAGCCGAACTTGCCTTGGGAGTGAAGCAGCCAGAGGGTATTAATCGTTTGCAGGTCAGCGATCGGGAAGTTTTCTACTTCTGTAAAATACAGCCATTTTCGTTGAACGGCATCTGGCCCTGCCAATTCGCACATTTTTTGCAGGGTGATGCGGTCAGCTGCTTGAAAGTCTTGTTGAGCTAGCAGCTGTTCGAGTGGGGTGTAATCTATGTGGCGATCTGATAGAAGTGGCACGCTACGGGTCGGCAATTGATTTGGAATAAATTCCCTGGCTTGAGATGAGCTGGGGTTAAACAAGGTGTTGTAGGCAGTAGGACTAAAGTTATTGTACCACCAAGCTTTTGAGCGGTTGCAGCCACCTGAATTTTCATGGCAAATCTTGAGGATTGGGGGCCGGTGGGCGAGGGCTCTTGGGCAGGTGGGCGAGGGATCTTGGGCAGGGATGCAGCTGCGATCGCCAGAGAGATGTAAGGAAAGATCGGCGTTTATAGGGGAAAAGCAATTTTTATGCGCTTAAAGCACCTCACCTGCTCACTTGCTCACTCGCTCACCTGCTCACCTCTAGCGGTTATTCTGCAAAATGCGATTGACGATCGCAGTGGTGGAAGTGGGAATTTCTACCTGGACTAATTCGATTTTGCCTCCATAGTCTAGAACCGTTGAGGCTTCGGGTAAGGTTTCTAGGCGATAGTCGCCGCCTTTGACGTAAATATCGGGTTTGAGGATTGCGATCAGATCGGTGGCGGTGGTTTCTGCAAAAATCACCACTGCATCGACGGGTTTTAAGGCGGCGAGTAATTCGGCTCGCTGGGCTTCGGGTACGATGGGGCGGCTGGGGAATCCTGGGAGTGTCGGTTTGATGGTTTGTACCGAGCGATCGCTATTCAATCCTACAACCAGACTTCGCCCCAACGACTTGGCTACTGTTAAATACCTGACGTGTCCGACGTGGAGCAAGTCAAAGCAGCCATTGGTGAATACCAACGGACGCCATTGTGACGGGGAGGAAGCGATCTCACTGTGAAGTTCGCTCAAGTGATAAATGGGCATGGGGGCGAGGGCAGGTGAGCAGAGGGGCAAATCAGAATTCCCATCTATATTCTCACCTGCTCACTAGCTCACCTGCTCACCGGCTTTCGCTCCCTGTTCCCGAAAAGATCATAAAACCCTAAACTCTACTATTTGCCAGGGCTGTAAAATTGCACTGTTTTAACCAGTGCTGCGTAGCGATTAGGAGCTTATGGGTACATACGAAAAGATTACACCGCCCGATACGGGGGAGCGCATCACTTTCTCTAACGGGGAACCCAATGTCCCCGACAATCCAATTATTCCCTTTATTCGCGGCGATGGAACTGGGGTAGATATTTGGCCTGCTGCGGAGAAAGTCTTTGATGCTGCGGTGGCAGCTGCCTATGGTGGCAAGCGGAAAATTAGCTGGTTTAAAGTCTACGCCGGGGACGAAGCCTGCGAAAAGTACGGCACTTACCAATATCTCCCCCAAGACACCCTGGAAGCGATTAAAGAATACGGTATCGCTATCAAGGGGCCCCTGACTACACCCATTGGCGGCGGTATTCGTTCTTTAAACGTGGCGCTGCGGCAAATTTTCGACCTTTATGCCTGTATCCGTCCCTGTCGCTACTATGCAGGCACGCCTTCACCCCATAAAAATCCCGAAAAATTGGATGTGATTGTTTATCGGGAAAATACCGAAGATATTTACTTGGGCATCGAGTGGCGGCAAGGCAGCGAAATTGCTGACAAATTGATTCATTTGCTCAATAATGACTTAATTCCAGCGACGCCGGAACACGGGAACAAACAAATTCCCCTCGATGCCGGAATTGGCATTAAACCTATCAGCAAAACTGGTTCTCAGCGCCTGGTGCGCCGCGCCATGAAACACGCCCTGCGGTTGCCTCCCAACAAGCAGATGGTCACTTTGGTACACAAAGGCAATATCATGAAGTATACCGAAGGAGCCTTCCGCGACTGGGGTTACGAACTAGCAACCACCGAGTTTCGGGCCGAGTGCGTCACCGAACGGGAATCATGGATTCTCAGCAATAAGGAAAGACATCCAGATATTTCCTTAGAAGACAATGCCCGTCAAATCGATCCGGGATATGACAATCTCACCGCCGAAAAGAAAGCTCAAATTTGCGGCGAAGTTGAAAGCGTTCTCAACGCAATTTGGTCAACCCACGGTAACGGTCAGTGGAAAAATAAAGTCATGGTAAATGACCGCATTGCCGATAGTATTTTCCAACAAATTCAGACGCGACCGGATGAATATTCCATCCTGGCGACGATGAACTTGAACGGAGATTATCTATCCGATGCTGCTGCTGCGATTGTCGGTGGATTGGGCATGGGGCCTGGTGCTAATATTGGCGATGAATGCGCTGTTTTTGAAGCAACTCACGGCACGGCACCCAAACACGCCGGTTTGGATCGGATTAATCCCGGATCGGTGATTTTGTCCGGGGTGATGATGCTGGAGTTTATGGGTTGGCAAGACGCGGCGGATTTGATTAAAAAAGGGATTGGGGGAGCGATCGCTAACCGCGAAGTCACCTACGACCTAGCTCGCTTAATGACCCCGCCAGTCGAACCCCCTCTGAAGTGTTCTGAATTTGCCCTAGCCGTCATCAAACACTTCCATAGCTAGCTGTGATAATTGGTAATTGGTAATTGGATGATAGGGGGATGGATTCCTGACAATTACCCTCGTGACCACGGCTCCTGCCTGGGAACGCCATTACCTATTAGCACCGTAGGGGCGGGTTTTACCAGCAATCTGTGGTAATAATCGACAATTACAGCGGATTGCTACGACGAGGCCAGAAACCCGGTTTCTTTGTTGATCTCTGGTTGCCAAACCCACGATTTTTCGTAGAAACCGGGAATATGCGCCTAGGTAAATTTTTCCCAGTCAGTAATTTTATGCCCATTACCAGGCGCTTGATTCGGCAATGCTTGAAAGTCTCCTGTCTCGCGTTGCCGCTTCAGCCATAATCGAATAGTGTTACGACTAATGCTGAATATACCGCTTGCTTCACTAATCTTTAAGCCATCAAGCTTGATGGCACAGATCGCTTTTTGCCGGAGGTCGTAACTTTAGGGTTTGGGCATGGGTTTCCCTCCGGCACAGCCGGAGCAAGATCAAGGTCTGCTATAAGAATGATGAAAAACCACAGAGACACAGAGGACACAGAGTTTTTTGTTAAGCAATTTATGAATTTTCTTTTGATATAAAAGGTAGAATGAAACTCCCATCAAGAATAGATTGATATCAGGTAGCACAAGCAGTTTAGCAAGTATGTATTGCCAGTGCGACATATCCTCATTGCACCATACAGTCATCCAAGTTTCGATTTTAAAGAAATGCCGGATAAAACTGTGCCATAAAACTGATACAAATTATCTGCAACTTTGACATTTTGAGGGTACTGTATTGACTGTTTACCGTGTTTTGATTTGAATTTAGGGTATGAGCTTCTCTTTTCAAAGAAGTTATTAAAAGCTACTCCAAGATTTAAGCAGACTTGTTGTAAACACTGCGAATAGGTCAAAGTCAACCAGTCATGCTCTTTTTTTAACTGTGGAATTAGCTTTTTAACTTCATAACCAGACAACCCTTTCCCAGTCTCTTTATATGTTTGGTTCATTAAATTCAGACAAAAATTCCATAACCAACGACAATTGCCAAAGGATTGCTCTAGCGACTGTTGCTGTTGGGAACTTGGATATAGTCTGACCTTAACGACCTTTAACATTCTTAGAGTGAAATGTATTTGCTATAAAGCATTCTAGCATAATATTTGCTCGTTTCCGACCTGTCCTCCTCCCTTGCTATCGCATTGGTCAGAGGACTGTCGTCAACTCGCCAGTAATTCATCTCATCGCTTCTGCTAGCGCAGTAAGCGAGAGGCTTCTTACTGTTGTAGCTAATCTGACCTTGGCAAATTTATCGTCCTGAAGTGGGACGGCCAACTGAAAAAGGCGAGGTTTGTAATTGAGAAGGTTGCAATTGCGAAGTGCTTAAACTGGATAACCCAGTATTGGGCACCCCGTTTACAGGTGCAGGGTTCTGGTAAGTAGGAACAGAGTAGTTCTCAGGTGTAATAGGTACTACTTGAGGTACGACCGGCTGCACGGCTGGTGTTCCTGGAACTGGAACGGTTTGAGGTAAATTATTGGCATAATTGCCTGAGTTACTGGTATCAGGTGTAACACCGTATCCCTGGTAACTGGGATAGGGGGAGCCTGGTTGAGCCACCTGTACGGGCATATTAGAGTAATTGGTAGTACCGGCGTAGGGTGAGGCGGGTCCGGTCACTTGACCGGGCAGGGCTGAGGAACTAGGAGTACCGGGTTGGGCTACTTGTCCGGGAAGGGCTGAGGAACCAGGAGTACTGGGTTGGGCTACTTGTCCGGGGGCAGTTGCGTTGGGTTGGGTGGGCTGCCCCAAGCTGTTGGTAAATGCTGGCGGCGTCTCGATCGGTGTCTGAGTTTGGACAGAGTTAGTAGGAGAATTATTACCCAAGCGGTCTAATGCTGCTTGTAGCGGGTTTACCGGCGTCGCGGTGGGAGTTGGAAGGGTTGAACCAGCAAGGTTACTACCACTAACACTGGAATTCTGTGGTGCGGCTTGGTTGCCCATCGTTGATACACCACCAATATAAGGAGATGAATAATCAGATGGCGCTTGTGTCTCAACCCCCAAGGGATCGTAAGCGCTTATCGGCGCTGTAGGTTGCTGCGTTGCTTTTTGTGCGTCATCGGATATTTTTTCGGCATCAGCTGCCTGCTGTTTGAGGAATTCATCCAGAAAACTCTGTATTTGCGGTTGTTGATTTAACTTTAAGGCAGCTATGCTGACATCAGCTTGAGCCAACTCTTGCATCAGTACCGGCAAGCTATCAATGTCAGCTGCAACAGCACTTTCTTCTTTTGACAGCGTGGTATCGGCGATGGGGGTTTCATTCTCCGGGTTCTTAAACAGCGACTCCGGGTGCTGCCAAGCTTCCCATATAAAAAGAACGATCAGGGATAGTACTGATAGACATCCCCAAAAAGCGGGTCGCGTAAAGGGACGCAACTTTGCTCTCAAATAATAGCGAACCGATGCAGGGACTTGAGGACGAATCGGCATGGTTAGGGTGCTGGCTGTCCTAGCACAGAATGCTGTAGTTTCTACTGTCAGGATAACTTTTACAGTGCTGAAATGGTTGTTACTTTAACAAATTTTGTTGACAAGCCTCAGTGCATCGATATAGGAGGATGTCACCGATTGAGTCGGAACAACAGCCATATACCTACTCCCACACCGAATACGTTCGGTAGCCAAGCTGCCAACTCGGGAGGCATAACACCGCTTAATCCTAAAGCATCCCCCATTGACATCAATAAATAGTAAGCAAAAATTACCAAAACGCTGATGCCAAAACCCGTGGCCTTGTTGGTGCGCTGGGGTCTGATTCCCAAAGCCGAACCGACCAAACCGAAGACGACGCAAGCAAAAGGTAAGGCGATTTTTTGATGAATTCGGATTACCAGTTTGCGAATTTTCCGTTTATTACCGCTCGGTCGCAATAACTGCAATTCTTCTTGGGCTTGAATGAGGTTCATTTCTTGGAATTCTCGCCCTTTTTCAGCCAAATCTAAGGGAGCGCGGGGAAGTTGCAATTGGTGGTGGTCGAACCGCAAAATGCTGCGGTAGGAACTATCGGGAGATACAACGTAAATTGTGCCGTTGAAAAAATCCCAGGTGTTTTCGACAGGATTCCACTTGGCTTTTTCTGAGGTGACAATTTGGTTTAGCCCCGACTGGGAACGATCTAAAATGGTCAAACCTTTCATTTCTTGACCATCAAATTGCTCGGCATAAAACAAGCGGGTGAGGACGTTTGCTTTATTGCCGTCTGGTTGTTTTATATCGCGGAATTCGGGATAGATAATGTTACTTTCTTCAAAGTCAGATCGGTCTTCTTTTAAAGCTGAATCTAGCGTCTGCCTGGCTTCGTAATTAGCGGCGGGTACGACGAATTCGTTTAATGTAAACGCGATCGCAGTCACGATCAAACTCATCACTATGGCAGGCACTAGCAGCCGATAGATACTAACGCCACAACTCCGCAAGGCGATCAGTTCGCTGTCGGAAGAAAGCCGACTGTAGGCGATCAAGGCGGCTAGCAGCATCCCCATCGGCAAGGCAAAAAAGACGTAATAGGGCATCTGCAACAGGGATACTTTGGTGGCGATCGCCATCGGTAAGCCGGATTCGGTTACCCTCCGTACTAGGTAAAATACCGACCCGATGGCTATCCCCAACGAAGAAAAAGCCCCGACGCCGAACAAAAAAGGGCCAAATAACTCGCTAACAATGTAGCGATCCATGACCGATACCCCAGGAACCAGCCAGCCAGATGGATTAAAAGATTTGCTAAGTATTTTCATAACCAAAGAGTCAATACCGACTAATAACTAGATCTGGAAATTGTCGCCCAGGTAGTACTGACGCACGAGGGGGTTGTTATAAAGTTCTTCAGCATTGCCAGAGGCTAGGATTTGTCCGTCGCGCATGATGTAAGCTCGGTCTGTGATGGCTAGGGTTTCGCGCACGTTGTGGTCGGTGATTAAAATACCTATTTCGCGATCGCGTAATTCTGCCACAATTTGCTGAATTTCCGCCACGGCTATCGGGTCAACGCCAGCAAACGGTTCGTCCAAAAACAAAAACTTTGGCCCTTCTCGCCCCGCCGCCAATGCCCTCGCCAGTTCTGTCCGCCGCCTTTCGCCCCCAGATACCTGAATTCCTTTAGTATGGGCAACTTTTTCCAAGCGAAATTCTCGCAGTAACGACTCTAAACGCTGCTTTTGTTCCCTACGAGGCACTTTAGTTTGCTCTAGCACCAAAAGAATATTTTCCCGAACGCTCAGGTAACGAAAGATACTCGCTTCCTGCGCTAAATAACCAATACCCAACTTGGCGCGAGCGTGCATTGGCAATGCGGTGATATCTTGGTCGTTGAGCCAAACTGTGCCTTGATCGGGTTTTTCTAACCCAGTGGCGATGTAAAACGTTGTGGTTTTTCCGGCACCATTGGGGCCAAGTAGTCCAACCACTTTCCCTTGCTCCACGGAAAGATTAACGCGATTTACGATTGTGCGTTTCCCGTATGATTTGTGAATGTTTTGCAGAATAATTCTCACACCGTTTACCCCACAAAGTTAATTGTCAGTTGTGTAGGGGCGGGTTTTACCAATCATCTATGCAATAATCGACAGTTTATTTAAACCCGCCCCCGCAGTTGTACTCCACCGATCCTTGACCAGTGACCAATCTTAGCGGGGGCGACCCTGGGGCGTTCTAAAGTTTGGCGTTGCGGGTGCTGGGGTTGGAGGTTGTTCGGCACTGGGGGGAACGATGTAGATCGATTCGACTTGCCGATTCTGTTGGGGGACAGCTTGAAATAGCCCTTCATCAATCAGATAGACGATGGTTTCGCCTCGGATGCTGTTGCCCTGCTGCAAAACAAATACGTTGCCGCTGAGAACGATGCGGCGTTCGCGGCTAAAATACTGTGCTTGCGCTGCGGTGGCTTGAATTTGACGGGCGGGGTAGGACATTCTGACGTTGCCGATCGCGGTGACAATGCCGGTGCGGGCATCGTAAAATTGCTGATCGGACAGTACCCGCAGGGCGCGGGAGGCTTCCTCTGTTTGAGCGATCGCTCGATTGGAGACGTTGGGCATGGCGATCGCACCCGTTAAGGCAGCCGGAATTATCAAGGCTATACCCAGGCGACGCAACCAGTTTTTGGGCAATCTACCATATGGCATCATGGATCGTACTAGCCTAAGAACAAAGAGCTTTAAGCAGGATAATAGCTTAGACTGCAAACTTCAATAATTTGTTCTGGTAGAGTGTTATAACTTGACAAAATACTTAGTTTGTGTATCCGAGTGATAGATCCCATCTCCCAGAAACCGGGTGGCTCTCCCGTATTTGAAGTGATAATAAATTGAACCTGTTGAAGCGGTCAGGTTTTAACTTCAGACACTTTGATAACTTTGAGCTAAGGACTTTGCTTTACTGGAACTTTTCTCAGTAGCAGGACTTACGCTTGGGCGTTCCTATCACCTTTGTTTCAAGCTACGATCTCTGGTGACAAAGCAACGATTTTTCATAGAAACAGGACTTACGCTATCTCCCAGAAGCGGAGGAATTTCTAGATTTATTGGCTCAAACTCTGCCGAACGATATTGCCATTATTCGGGGAATCATGGCTTATTCAGTGCTGAATCGTTCTTTAACCAGTAGCGAACGCTCTTTTGCTTGGTTTTGGCGGTTCTTAGATCAGAAACGGCAGGGATTGCCGTCCAGCATCATCAGTTTTTTAATTAACATCCACAATATGTTATATCATGTCCGGTTGAACACTTATAATTAGGGCTGACGCCCAGACGGGGCGACGCGGCGACGGGTCGAAGTTTTTATTGCAAGTAATTAAGCGGACATGATATTAATTGTGTCGGTTTCGGCGGATTTGCCCTATGGCCCGATTTACAATCGGGGTATTGCACAAGTGATGTACGAAAGTTTAATTAATCACCGCTATATACCTCGCAGCAGTATACCTGTTACTTTAATTGGCTTTAGTGGGGGCGGACAAATTGCAATGGGTTGGGCAGCTTTCCTTAAAGAGGCACTAGATGCCCCCATTGATATTATTTCCTTGGGGGGATTTTTTGGCGGCAGAAACCCGATTTTAAGGCTTTGGCACGCTACCGCATCGGAGACAGCACGGGTGCAACTTACGTTGGCTCTGCTCATAACTGCGCTCAAGATTCTGATCAAGCTTTATATGCTGCGCTGCGTCAGATGCAACGCTGGGCCCAGAATGTTCCCAGATTGCAGCAATGGTTAGCGGCTCATCCCCAGATTACCAATCAACTCAACCAGTTACGCAAGGTGGGACAAGCCTTACGACGAGAGCTTTTACCCTTTGGAATTGCCCGTGCAGACTGGCGCAGCGGTGAGGAAAGTTTGGGAAGCAGCCTGGAAAATGACCCGATTGAGCAGTTACTCACAGGGTTGGTAAAAGCTGTATAGACGCGACCCATCGCGCCTCTAGACAAATTATCGATCGGTGCAAGCCCAGGTAGCGACCTTGCAGGCTCCAGTCCCGCATTCGGCAACAGCGTTTGCTTCGGCTTCTTCGCGGCTTTCAGCCCATGCCCAACCGAGGTTTGTGCCATCTTTCGCGACAGCCCCGCAAGCATTCTTAAACCATACTTGAATTTCGCAACCAGCATCCCCACATTCTTCTAAAGCAGCTCTTTCAGCCTGTGCGCGGGTGGGGTAGTTGTAGCCATAACCCCAAGCACCTGAGTCGGATGTAGCGATCGCGCCATAGTTATCAAGAGCAGCGAAAGCAGCACCCCCTGTTAACCCTTCAGCCAAAACCAGAGCGAGGGCAAAAATTCCTAGACGTTTCTTCATATTTAACCAACTCTTTTGCGGTGATTTGCTTGATTCTTAGCAGTTTTGGCACATTTTTTCAGCGGGGGTCATCTGTAGATCTATCCATCAATTTGATGTGGTGAAACTGAGTTACCGTAAATTTACTATTGTATTGGTTAGAGAGGTGGTGTTATGAGCGAACTGAAAGAAGTTTACAAAGCGATCGCGCCAGCATTCCAACAGCAACTATCCCAAGAATATCCCGCTGAAAAAACCTACGTATCGGCGCAAGAAATAGCAGATAAAATCCAAACCAAAAACCAGCAAAAGCCGGATAAAACATAAAATAACTCTGGCAAAAATAACTGGGGCAGGCAGGATGCCCACCCCACAAAAATAGAAAATTTCTTGTGGGGTGGGCGTCCCGCCCCCCCTTGAATAGAAAATTTCTTGTGGGGTGGGCGTCCCGCCCGCCCTTCAAACGATCTGAACAGAACTTTTGCCAGAGGTCTAAAAATTAAAGAGGTAAACGCCATAAACGACATGCAAAACGCTGACAAAGTAGCCGCAACAGCCGTGCGCCAACGGTTCGCAGAACAACATCCAGATGATTGGCAAATACTTAACAAAATTGGCAAAGATGAAGTTGCAGTTTACTTTGGTAGCTGCGACCGAGTAGAAGATATTCTGCACTGTCTGGATGTACCAGTAACTATGAACCCGGATGCCAAGAAACTAGAAGCAAAAATTATTTTTGTAAACTGCTTTGGTTCCTACCACCAAGATTTAATTTCCCATCTGGCGCGACAGGTGGAAGCTTCAAAGTGGCTGGTAAGTTCCGACTGGGCTAATGGTCACTTGATGGCGAAGGCGTTTCCCAACAAGGTGCAGTGGACCTGGCGTTCCACAGGCGATTAAGTTATCGCTGTAGAACCAAGTTTAAATAGCCTGTGGTCGGAAGTCGTCGTACTGGGTGCAGAACCCCAATGGTGGTTAGAAAGCAGCAGCCATCCCATCGAAGTGCTGAACTTTGAGAAAGTACGGATAGAAGCAGCCAGTCACGAGCTATTGGTACGCTACAACGCGCCCGTCGTTGCGGTAAGCTTTGATGGGGGCAAAGGGCATGTGTTCCACGTCATTAGCCACTTTTGGTGCAAGCGAAGTCGCACCCCCACACCCCGCCACCAAGCCTCCTGCACCGACTTCCTCAAAACTGGCATGAAATTAAGCGATGAAGGCGTCGAAAAAGTTCTGCATCAAGCAGGCATCAAGCCAGATACGCTAAACTTTGCTCAGAGCCAAAGTGCAGCCACCTCGACAGAATTAGTAGCCCAACTCTGTGTCCGTGCAGTCACCCATCAGAAATCTGTCGCCCATCACCTGTAGTATAATATAAAACAACGACTGGCGTGTAACTTGCACGCCAGCGTTCAATAAACTATAAAAATTAGCTTGTGAACGATACTCGTTTAGTTAAAATCAGCAAATATCTCAGCAAACATCTACGGCACACACCGGATCGAATTGGTCTTAAACTTGCTGAAGGTGGCTGGGTTAGAGTGGATGAACTTTTAGATGCTTGTAAAAAACACAATTTTCCCATTACCCGCGACCAATTAAATGAAGTTGTTGCACGCAATGATAAAAAACGCTTTTCATTCGACACGACAGGGGATCGAATTCGCGCTAACCAAGGGCATAGTGTAGAAATTGATTTACAATTGGAACCCGCGATTCCTCCAGATGTGCTATACCACGGTACAGGAGAGGGTGCAGTTGAATCGATTCTTAACACGGGTCTTAACAAAATGTCGCGACACCACGTACATCTGTCTAAAGATATAAATACGGCGCGAACAGTAGGCAAAAGACATGGTCGTCCGGTGGTTTTTGCTGTTAATGCAGCAGCGATGCACGAGGCGGGTTATACGTTTTACTGTTCGGAAAACGGGGTGTGGCTAGTGGATATGGTATCACCGGAATATTTAGCGATCGCTTCCTCATAACAACCACCACAGCAAGCATAACTAAAATAAATTATGTTCTCAGCATTTGGCAACAACGACGACAATTCAGCAAAAAACAACCCGCAAAACCGAGGCTTATTGGGCGCTGGTTGGCGACCTTTAAACCGAGAACTTAACTGGGAATATTTGTTCCACCTCGCCACTAACGATACTTGGGAACTCTCCCATAAAGCCCTCGATTTAATCAGCGATATTGGCGATGCTTTGGGGCGCAACCAATATTCTTGGTGGGCTAATATACTCAATGTCTTTTCTGACGATACCCGCTACCACATTGATGAATTTTGGAATTTCATTACCCCCGAACCACCAATCCCAGATTATCGCTACAGAGACGTTCTGTGTACCGAAACGCCTATAGTTCAATTAGTCAGCCGCGACAGCATTCCCATTGATTACGTACTCAACAAATTGCGGGAAATTACAGTACTCAAAGTATTGGAATTATTAGGGCGTCCGGATTTAATTACTCAGTCTTGTTTGGAGCGACATTTTTACTATCCCGTCGAGCGGTTTGTTAGCTGGAATCGTCTCGAAACATTAGGCACGGTTTATGCCTATTGGTCAAAATATCAAGTTTGGCTGCAAATCGAAACCTACGAAAAAGGACGCCGCTGGTATAGCCTAATTTCCCAGGATTTAGCCCCGCTGATTAACAAAGCGACTTACAATATGGCAGTTATTCTCAGCGGTTACAAATGCCGTGTCGGACAGGTTAACAGTCAATATCCAATTCGGTCATTTCCCGATGAAATTCAAAGCTTTACCGACAAAGTTCAACAAGCAATTTTAGACCAAAATCAGCTAGCCGTTTTAGTACATGGAGAACCCGGAACTGGTAAAACAGCCTGGACGCAAGCTGTAGCTAAAGAAATTTTAGTACCGCTGGGATTTGTGATTTTTATCCTCGATCACGATGCAGTGCAAAACTTTGTTCCACCAACTTACTTGCAGCGGGTTTGCATCATTATCAACGAAGCCGATAACTTAGCTCAAAACCGAGCCAGCGAAGCCGCTCAATACAGTAACAAAACCGAACATATTTTGAGTTTGTTAGATGGAACCGTGTACCAAAGCGTAATTGAAGAAGGAGGGATTCAAGAACAGCAAAAATTCGTCGTGTTGATGACTTGCAACACAACTGAACGATTAGATCCGGCAGTTTTACGAAAAGGTAGAGTTGATTTTATATGCGAATTTAATCATAAATTTGTTTAAGGAAAAGTCATTTCCCAACAATAAAATAATGGAGGTATGGTAAGAACGTACAAATATGTAGGCGCGGATGACATTCAACTGAAAGTAGCGGGTTTCCCAGTCGGTACGCGAATTAAGTCAGTTCGCGACCTTGAAACTTGGCTCGCTCAAACCAAGCAAAAATCAAACAATTGGGGAATAATTGCAGCAACTTTCGTAATAGATGAAGAAGGTTATCTTCGCATCGCAGACCGCCACTCTGAGGATGAGCGACAAAATTATGTAAATTAATCTTATGCTCCCACTCGACATCCGACCCATACAACCAACTGATGTTCCCTTTCTTTGGGAAATGTTGTATTTATGTATTTACATACCTGAAGGGGCAGTTCCACCTTCAAAATATGAAATACTGAATAATCCTGACATTGCCAAGTATGTCAAAGAATGGGGACGCTCGGAAGATAAAGGATATATTGCTGTCGATTCTAAAAAAGGTGTTTCAATTGGATGCGCTTGGTTTAGACTGTTTAATAGTGCCAATAAAGGCTATGGATATATTAACGACACAACACCTGAGTTGAGCATAGCAGTTTTACCAGAATATAGAAACCAAGGGATAGGCAATCAATTAATCATCTGCTTATTAGAAGAAGCAAAGGTTAGTGGTTATGCAGCAATCTCGCTCAGTGTTGACTCGCATAATCCCGCTGTTTGTCTTTATCAAAGACTTGGATTTAAGCAAGTCGGTATTTCAGGAACGTCATGGACTATGAAAGTCGATTTAACTTAAGAACAATTAAGTTACGTTGATATTGATTAAATCAGGAGATGTTGTGACAGATATCCGCAAGCTAATAAATCAAATCGCTGCACAAGAAGCGCAGCTTCATCATACTCAGTTCCTCGCGCCTTGCGTGCGCAGCGGTTTTGTCCGCACCAAAGTATCTGGAATTATCTGCACTTTTACACCCAAACCCCGCAACTTTGAAGGCTGGGGAATCTTTCAACCTATCAGCGTTCCCAGCCAGAGTCAAGGAACGAGTATTGCTGAATTAGTTGATGAACCCAACTTGCCGCAATTGGCAGAATATCTCAAGTTACTTCCGGCAATGCGCTTGCGATTAGCTTATAGTTTGCAAGGCAAAACTTGGCTGGCTTATCCTATTAATGAATCTGATGCTAAACAGCGCATAGGTATTGCTAAGCCAGTTGCGGTAAATTTAGTGACGGAAGGAGTAGCATTTGAGTGCGCGATCGCGCGCTACGATGGACACACCTTCTGGTTTGAAGAACTCGACCGTCGCGCCGATCCAATCGTAGCCGAAAACCTGCGCCAAGCATTCAAAAAACAAACCCCGACGCCAGAATTACGCTTCAAAGGCATTACCCCAGAAATGCGTACCGCCTACGATTTGGCAACGCAACGGATAGCAAACTGGCAGCAAAAACGTGACGAGAAGCGCCTAGCAGCCGCCTTAAAGCAAGGTGGCGGCAATTTAGAAAAATTTAGCGATCGCACCGACCACTGGCTAGTAGAATGGACAACCGCTAACGGCGAACATCACACTTCTGCCATTACTAAAAATGACCTCACAGTCATCAGTTCTGGTATTTGTTTAAGCGGACGCGATCGCGACTTCGACTTGCAATCTCTAGTCGGCGTCATTGAGAATTTCAGATTTTAGATTGCAGATTGCAAATTTGAAATCTAAAATCTGCAATCTGCAATCAAATTAATTCCTTCAATCTCAAATCGGCAATCTGAAATCTGCAATCAAATTATGTCCATCTTCTTCCACGAACAACTTTATCGCACATCTGAAGTGATGGCGAAAATAAAAGACTTCCCAGTAACGGTATGCGGTGCGGGTGCATTAGGCGCGAATATCACCGAAAGTCTCGCCAGATCTGGCTTTGGGAAACTTAAAGTAATTGACCGCGATCGCATCGAAGAACGCAACCTTTCTACCCAACCTTACTATCGCTCAGATATCGGTGCAATGAAAGCCAAAATGCTGGCAAATTCCCTCTACCGCGCCTTGGGAGTTAATATAGACGCACAATCGAAAGAACTAACCGTCGCCAATTCCTCACAACTGCTGCACGATAGTTGTTTAATTATCGACACTTTTGATAACAGCGTTGCCCGACTGGCTGTAAAAGATTATTGCGAAACTGCCAACCTGCCTTGCTTGCACGTTGGATTAGCCCCTGACTACGCTGAAGTAATCTGGAATCAAGTTTATCGCGTCCCTTCACCCGCCAACGATGATGTCTGCGACTATCCCCTCGCACGCAACTTGGTAACCCTAACCGTCGCCGTTGCTTGTGAAGTTACTATCGCCTTTGTTTCTTCCAAACAGCAACAAAGTTACACCATAACCCTAGCCGACTTGGCGATCAAGTCATTCACCTAGCTATTCTTGTCAGACTGGCAAGCTAGCCATTAGCCATTAGCCATTAGCCATTAGCCATTAACCATTAGCCATTAGCCATTAGCCATTAGCCATTAGCCATTAGCCCGATCTATAGCTTCTCCCTCTCCCTCCGAGAGACTAAAAACCCTGTAGTATGCATGGCAACTACAGGGGTAAAATGACTGCTTTCGTTGTTATCTCAAGTTGGTTTAATGACCTTTCGCTAAAAGTGTTTAGCTTCACCAGGGTTTTCCGCTGAGAAACTTCAGTTTTGGCTACAGGGAGGGAATTTAACTCGAAATAGGGAAGCTGTTACGATTTTAGTAACGAGGTTGACGGGCACCCCGGTTATTGTTACCCCAGCTACCAGAAGGTTGCCTTCTGTCTTCGCGGGGCTTAGCTTTATTAACTTTAAGCTCTCGGCCCATCCACTCGGCTCCATCAAGCGCTTCAATCGCGGCTGTTTCTTCAGCATCGGATCCCATTTCCACAAAACCAAAGCCGCGAGAGCGACCTGTTTCGCGGTCTGTGGGGATCTGGACCCGTTTCACGGTTCCGTACTCTGAAAAAACGTCGCTTAAATCTTGTTGGGAAACCTTATATGACAGGTTGCCTACGTAAATCGACATTGACTCTCTCCAAATCAGACGGACATGTGAATAATTTTGATTCGGAGAGCCGCCTTTCCATACCAACTGTCAAGACTGAAAAAAACACTGCACCGAAATCAAAAACTGATTAGTAGTTTAGCACAGAATCTCTTGGTTAGGGCAAATCTTTTATAGCAAATTTCTATTTTGATCATAAACCCAACGGTAGATTTCTTTTGATCCCGTTAAAAATTTCTGGCTTAGCTATGTCTACAATAAGGCTTGAGGGAGAAAAATATCAATACAGATGGGCTAAAAACCTTTTAACGCAAGGTATAGAGCGTTTTTTGGCTGGGGGCGATTGCAGGAGTTTGCCTACGCGCCCCACTGCCACAAAAGCCCTTGCCCTAAGTTGCAAAATAATTGCTTCTATGTGGTTAAACTTCTGCCTTACCAAGTCGAGTAAATGCCACCTGGTAAATATTCCCATTAAAGTTAAGTTCTGGTTAATCAAGAGAAATTTTGTTATGACTCTATAAATCTACCTTTTGGGGGATGACGATCGATCTGTCATGTGTTCTTCACATAATTTGACCGTGGCGACGCAAAATCAGCTAAGATTATTAAAGAATTATTACACATAAACTGACCCATTCCTTGCCCTTAAAAGGTTCTATGACCCTCCCCATTCGCAACGTCGCCATCATCGCCCACGTCGATCACGGCAAAACAACCCTCGTTGACGCCTTACTCAAACAATCCGGCATCTTCCGCGAAGGGGAAGAAGTCCCAACCTGCGTCATGGACTCAAACGCCATTGAGCGGGAACGCGGCATTACAATTTTGGCTAAGAACACAGCAGTCAAGTACAAAGAAACCCTAATTAATATTGTAGACACTCCCGGTCACGCCGATTTTGGCGGCGAAGTCGAACGAGTGTTAGGCATGGTCGATGGCTGTATCTTAATTGTCGATGCCAACGAAGGCCCCATGCCCCAAACCCGGTTTGTACTGAAAAAAGCCCTAGAAAAAGGACTGCGCCCCATTGTCGTCGTTAATAAAATCGACCGACCCCAAGCCGACCCCTACGGCGCTATCGATAAAGTATTAGATTTGTTCCTAGAATTAGGCGCAGACGACGACCAGTGCGAATTTCCCTATCTATTTGCGTCCGGTTTATCAGGTTACGCCAAAGACAAGCTAGACGACGAAGGCAAAGACATGCAGCCTTTGTTTGAAGCGATTCTGCGCCACGTACCGCCGCCAGTAGGGGATGTCAATAAACTGCTGCAACTGCAAGTCACGACCTTAGACTATTCCGACTACTTGGGTCGGATTATTATCGGTCGCATCCACAACGGTACGATCAAAATGGGTCAACAAGCCGCGTTGGTTAAAGAAACCGGCGAAATCGTCAAAGCCAAAGTCACCAAATTAATGGGCTTTGAAGGGTTAAAGCGAATTGAACTCGCAGAAGCGACGGCGGGAAATATCGTCGCAGTAGCTGGTTTTGCCGATGCGAATATCGGGGAAACCATCACCTGTCCCGACGAACCGCAAGCGTTACCGCTGATTAAAGTCGATGAACCGACCTTGCAAATGACCTTCTCGGTAAACGATTCGCCGTTTTCAGGACAGGAAGGGCAATTTGTCACCTCGCGACAACTGCGCGATCGCCTAATGCGAGAATTAGAAACCAACGTCGCCCTCCGCGTCGAAGAAACCGACTCCCCCGATAAATTCCTCGTCTCCGGACGCGGCGAATTGCACCTGGGTATCTTAATCGAAAACATGCGCCGCGAAGGCTACGAGTTCCAAGTCTCCCAACCCCAAGTTATCTACCGCGAAGTCAACGGACAACCCTGCGAACCGTTTGAGTTTCTGGTATTAGACGTACCCGAAGACAGCGTCGGCGGATGCATCGAACGCCTGGGACAGCGCAAAGGCGAAATGCAAGACATGCAAGTCGGCGGTAACGGACGCACCCAGCTAGAATTTGTCATCCCCGCCCGTGGTTTAATTGGTTTCCGGGGCGAATTCATGCGCCTGACCCGCGGCGAAGGCATCATGAACCACAGCTTCCTCGACTATCGCCCCCTCTCTGGCGAAGTCGAACTGCGTCGCAACGGCGTGTTAATCGCTTTTGAAGAAGGAGTTTCCACCTTCTACGCCATGAAAAACGCCGAAGACCGAGGCGTATTCTTCATCACTCCCGGTACTAAAGTTTACAAGGGCATGATCGTTGGAGAAAACAATCGCCCCCAAGACCTAGACCTCAACATTTGCAAAACCAAGCAGCTAACCAACCACCGCGCCTCCAGCGGCGAAGAATTGGTGCAGTTGCAAGCCCCAGTAGAAATGAGCCTAGAGCGTGCTTTGGAATACATCGGATCCGATGAATTAGTCGAAGTAACGCCCAAGTCCATCCGCTTGCGGAAAATGGCGAAAAAGTTAGCGAAGCGCTAAACGCGAATTTTATAGCGGTTTGCACCCCTATGAGGTACACCGAAAGAATGCAATAGCGGCAGCATTAATGCTGCCGCTATTGCATTCGAGAGCCACTGTGGCTCTGCTTCACTCGAAAAGCAATCCGCTGTAACCAGGGTGGGCAACGCCCTTGGGCCCCCGCAACCTGCTTCAGGTTAGCGGGGGCTTCGTACTATAAAAGCATTTAAAAATCTGTATCCTAGATAACAATTTTCAAAACTTTGCATAAAAGCCGCAAAATAGCCGGAGAGTATTAAAGATTGAGTGAAAACAGTGTTTCCCTCATAGCAACAGGAGCGAACTCTTAATTAGTATAGACAAGAAATTAGCTAGCGACGGTAGGGAAGTAAGTTGAAAATTTCTGTAATTATACCAGTTTACAATGGCGGTGCAAGCTTCTATAGATGTCTTTCCAGACTAGCAGAAGCCGTCCCCCAACCAACTGAAATCATCGTCGTAGCCGATGGAGATACGGATGGTTCGAGCCAACTCGCTAAGGAATTTGGTGCGCGGGTATTTAGACTCCCCGTATCGCAAGGGCCAGCCAAGGCGAGGAATATAGGAGCGCGTGCCGCCACAGGCGATATCCTGTTTTTTGTCGATGCTGATGTGGAAATCGCTCCCGATACCATAGACCAAGTAGCAAAGATTTTCGATAGCAATCCGGATGTAGCCGCTTTGATTGGCTCTTACGATGATAAACCCGGTGCAGCAAATTTTCTATCCCAGTATAGAAATTTGTTTCACCACTACACTCACCAGACAGCTTCCGAGGAAGCATCTACCTTTTGGGGGGCTTGCGGGGCAATTCGTCGCGATATTTTCCTCAAAATGGGTGGATTCGACGAGAATTATCGCTATCCTTCGGTTGAAGATATTGAATTGGGCTATCGGTTAAAAAAGGCAGGATATAAAATTCGGCTGTGCAAGACAGTGCAAGTCAAGCACTTAAAGCGCTGGGGCGCGGTTTCGATGTTGAAAGCCGACTTCTTTTATCGGGCGCTGCCGTGGACTGAATTAATTATGCGCGATCGCAACCCGATGAATGACCTCAACCTGAAAGTGGAGAGTCGCATCAGCGTCATGTTAGCTTACGGGGTAGCGCTCGCTGGTATGATTTCAGCATGGTGGTGGGGAGCAGGAGCGATCGCTGCTGTACTAGCCTTATTGCTATTAGCACTCAACGCGCCAGTTTATCGTTTCTTTTATCACAAGCGCGGTAAAAAATTTGCCCTAAAAACCATCCCTTGGCACTGGCTTTACTACCTCTACAGCGGACTAGCATTTGCTATCGGCACAGTCCGCCACCTGTTCGACCAGTTCAGAGCGCGTCAAGTGACTCCCTCCCTAGCCAAAAAATACCGATTAGGCAGCAGGGGAACCTAAGTTCCACGTATAAGGTGGTTGACTGAAAAAAAAAGGAATACGCGTTACAAGTCCAGGGAGCATATCAGTGTTTTTAGCATTATGTTTCACTTAGAACCTAGATTAGATTGGGCGGAGAAACGGTTGGACAAGACAAGCGACTTAGAGGAAGCTGCTGTGGAACGTTATCCTGCGATTATTATAGGGGCTGGGCCTGCTGGTTTAACCGCTGCTTATGAGCTGGTCAAGCAAGACATTCATCCCATCGTTTTAGAAAAAGCAGACAAAGTGGGTGGAATCTCCCGCACCGAAACATACAAAGGCTATCGTTTCGACATAGGAGGTCACCGCTTTTACACCAAAGTAGAAGCCGTGCAGCAGCTGTGGCAAGAGGTGTTGGGTAAAGACTTCATCAAAGTACCCCGTCAATCGCGCATTTACTATCGAGGGCGATTTTTTAATTACCCCCTCGATGTTTATAATACTCTATCCAACCTGGGTTTCCTGGAGAGTTTACAGATTCTCTTAAGTTATTTCAAAGCCAAATTGTGGCCTTTACCCGAAGAAGAAAACTTAGAACAATGGGTGACTAATCGTTTCGGCGAACGTCTTTTCAAAACGTTCTTCAAAACATACACCGAAAAAGTTTGGGGAATACCTTGCGACAAAATTCAAGCAGATTGGGCAGCACAACGCATCAAAGGACTTTCTTTAAAAGCTGCAATCCTCAACGCTCTCTTCAAAACCAATAACACCAAAACCTTAATCAAAGAATTTGACTACCCGGTTCTGGGACCGGGGATGATGTGGGAGCGGTGTCAGGAATTAGTAGAGAGCAAAGGCGGGAAAGTGCAACTCGATACCAAAGTCGTTCGCATCGAGCGTCAGGGTAATCGGATTAGCAGTATCACCATACAACACGACGGTAGAAACCGTCAGATTTATGGAGACCATTTCATTTCCACAATGCCAGTTAGCGCACTGATTCATCGCCTCGATCCGCTCCCACCCGACGAGGTAGTGCAGGCGGCAAATAGCCTCAATTATCGGGCATTTATGATTGTGTCGCTAATGGTTAATCGACCCCATCTATTTACCGACAATTGGATTTACATCCACAGTCCAGAAGTAAAAGTGGGACGCATCCAGAACTTCAAAAACTGGAGTCCTGCAATGGTTCCAGAGCCAAATAAAACCTGCTTGGGAATGGAGTATTTCTGTACCGAAGGCGATGAGCTTTGGAAATTATCCGATGTAGAACTGATAGATTTAGCTACTCGCGAACTGGCTAGATTGGGTCTGGCGGCGGAGAGCGATGTAGAAGACGGTGTTGTGATTCGCCAACCCAAAGCTTACCCAGTTTACGACAGCGAATATCGTCAACATCTGAAAACAATTCAAAGTTTTCTCAGTAGGATTGAAAACCTGCAAACCGTCGGTCGCAACGGGATGCATCGCTATAACAATCAGGATCATTCCATGCTGACAGCGATGCTAGCAGTCAGAAACATTTTGGGAGAAAACCACGATTTGTGGGAGGTGAATACCGAACGGTCTTACTACGAGGAGTTTACGACAGACCCCTCGAAAAAGAAAAGTAAGACATATCTAAGCTCGAATTCGGGCTAAAAATTTAGAAATTCAAGGGACTTCCTGCCTAAAAAATTTAATTTCGGCAGGAGGTCATTCTAAACCCAGCGGATTCAATTAAAACAATCATCAGGATTTATGGATAATGTAGTCAATCTCACTCAGCCTTTAGTTTCAGTCATTATTCCGGCTTACAATGCTGAAAGGTTTATCGAAAGAACATTAAAATCAGTCCTTTCTCAGACTTATAAAAATATTGAAGTTTTGGTTGTGGATGATGGTTCGCAAGATCGAACGGCGGAAATTGTCAAATCAATCGCCGCACAAGACCAGCGGGTTATCTTGTTGCAACAATCCAATTCAGGGGTAGCAACAGCTCGAAATTTAGCAATTCAAAAGTCTAAGGGAGAATTTATTGCTCCGATTGATGCTGACGATATCTGGTATCCCCAAAATATTGAAAAGCAAGTGCAGTGTATCCTAAAGTCGGAATCGTCAGTTGGATTAGTTTACTCTTGGTCAGTAGATATTGATGAAGCAGACTCACCAAATGGAGAGTTTCGTGCTTCTAAAATCGAGGGAGAAGTCTATACAACTCTGTTGTGCCATGATTTTATAGCGAACGCCAGTTCGGTTCTAATTCGTCGGTCTTGCTTCGATAAAGTTCGTGGTTACGACCGCAGCTTGAAAGAACAGAATGGTCAGGGGTGTGAAGATTGGGATCTTTACCTGCGAATCGCGGAACATTACCAGTTTCGAGTTGTACCAGAGTTTCTAGTTGGTTATCGTAAGCTGCCTAACAGCATGTCTTGCGACTACACTTCAATGGCAAAGTCTCGTGAGTTGATCTGGCAATCTATCAGACAAAAATATCCAAATATTCCTCCTTCTATTTATCGATTGTCTACCAGTAGTTTTTATATGAACCTGGCACGTCAAAGTAGTCTTCACGGTAGACACAAGACTACTCTATTTTGGCTATACAAATCTTTGGAAAAAGAATTTTTTACGCCTTTTTTACGTCTTGGGTTTTATATATTGCTAATTAAAAGCCTGTTAAAACTTATGGCTCAGCCAGTAACAGCCTTAATTTGGACAGATCATAATGCTTGGGTAAATTTCAAGCAAAGATTTAAATCTAATAAGCAAGCAATTACAATTACCGATCTCAACAATCGACTATTGAATACAAACTTTAAAGTTTTAGCGGAAAGCACCTTGCATCGATTGGCTCCTATGATATTTGGCACTCCAAAAACCTGGTTAACAATTCTTAAAAAAGAAAACGGGATTTGTCAACCTATTAATGAACTTTAATCTGGTAGAATAATATAGTTTGTTGTCATTAGAGGAGAAATGAATACAAAAAAAATTATACTTAAGGCGGGTAATACAAGTAGCCAGTATTGGCAAGATTTGTGGCGTTATCGGGAATTATTCTACTTTTTGGCATGGCGTGACATTCTGGTGCGCTATAAGCAGACTGCCATCGGCATTGCTTGGGCGCTGCTGCGACCTTTTGTAACAATGGTTGTGTTTACTGTAGTATTCAGCAATATAGCAAAATTGCCCTCAGAGGGGACGCCGTATCCAATTTTAGTATTTGCGGCTATGCTACCGTGGCAATTTTTTGCCAATGCGCTGATGGATTGCAGCAACAGCTTAATTAACGACTCTAATTTGATTTCTAAAGTTTATTTTCCGCGCATGATTGTTCCTGCCAGTGCTGTGATTGTCAGTTTTGTGGATTTTTTAATCGCTGGCATGATTTTGTTGGCGTTGATGGCTTGGTATAACTTTGTACCCGATTGGCGTATCCTGACATTACCGTTTTTTATCCTGATTGCTTTTGCTCTCGCTATGGGGGCAGGGCTTTGGTTTGCCGCACTGAATGTAAAATACCGAGACTTCCGCTATGTTGTACCTTTTGTTGTGCAGTTTGGCTTGTATATTTCACCTGTAGGTTTTAGCAGTAGCGTTGTGCCAGAACAGTGGCGATTACTATATTCTTTAAACCCAATGGTGGGAGTGATTGATGGGTTTCGTTGGGCGATTTTAGGAGGGGAAGCAAAACTTTATGGTTCAGGATTTTTATTATCAGTTGCTTTAGTGGTTCTAGTCCTTGCTACTGGCATCTGGTACTTCCGAAGGATGGAGCGTAAATTTGCTGATGTGATTTGAGCGGGGACTTGGAGATGTCTGAAACTGTGATTAGCGTCGAAAACCTGGGAAAAAAATATATTATTGGACACCAGATGCAGGGAGAATATGCAACCTTGCGAGATCAGCTGACCAATGGAGCTAAGTTTCTGGGTCGTAAATTGCTCAGATTTTCCAGCAACAGAAAGCTCGAATCTACCCAAGAAGAGTTTTGGGCGTTGAAGGATGTGTCTTTTGAGATAAAACAGGGAGATAGGGTTGGCATTATTGGTCGTAATGGAGCTGGGAAATCAACTTTATTAAAGATTTTGAGCAGAATTACAGAACCTACTACGGGTGAAGTTGCCATTAATGGACGAGTAGCAAGCCTTTTGGAAGTAGGCACGGGTTTTCACCCAGAACTCACGGGTAGAGAAAATATTTATCTCAACGGTGCTATTTTGGGCATGAGTAAAGTTGAGATTAAAAGAAAGTTTGATGAAATTGTTGAGTTTGCAGAAGTAGAAAAGTTTTTAGATACACCCGTTAAACGTTATTCCTCTGGAATGTATGTGCGACTGGCGTTTGCAGTTGCTGCTCACTTGGAACCAGAAATTTTAATTGTGGATGAGGTGCTAGCAGTCGGTGACATACAGTTCCAGAAAAAATGTCTTGGAAAGATGCAGGATGTCTCGAAGAGTCAGGGGCGGACAGTGTTGTTCGTCAGTCATAATATGGAAGCCATCCAAAGGTTATGCTCCCAGTGTTTAATGCTTGAACGCGGACAGTTAACCGCGCAAGGTGATACTGCGAGTACTGTTGAAAGATATATAGCCAACAATTTTTATCAAACCTCCCCTAATAATTGGATTAATGTATCAGACCTGATCCGAACTGGGACGGGAGAGGCTCGCTTCGCGGAAGTTCAATACAGCAGTCTGAATGAATCAATTGGGTTTCAACCATATTCAAATGGCTCGCTTGAATTTTTATTAGCGATTGATTCAGACTCATCTAGATATGTTGGCAGTCTTGCCGTTATTATATATAACAAATCTGGAACCAAGTTAGTTAATGCCGATACGCTATCAATTGGTAAAGTTATATCTTTGCAAAAGAAACGTAATATAGTGAGGCTAAGACTCAAAGAATTACACCTCAAGCCTGATATTTATATACTTGGATTTTGGCTTGCCGATCCTTTAGGAGGTGAGGTGTTTGATTTTATCGAATATGCATGTGAAATTGAGGTAGTTAATCTGGAAGCAGAAGGGTTTGGCATGAGACCGCCCTTTGATGGTTGCGTGACATGTGATTTTGAGATTTTGTCAGTCACTTAGTTAGTTGAGTCTGATGGATTTAGAGCAGGTAAAACATTTAGGAAGCATGAAACTATGAGCATTGTTTTAGTGACAGGATCGGCAGGATTAATTGGGTCAGAATCAGTGCGATTTTTTGGCGATCGCGGCTTTACCGTTGTAGGCATTGACAACAACATGCGCCAGGTTTTCTTTGGTGCAGATGCTTCGACCGAATGGAATCGCGATCGCTTGCTCCAGGATTATGGCGATCGCTATATTCATCATACAGCTGACATTCGCGATCAAGAGGCAATTTCCCAAATATTTAAGACCTATAGCAAGGACATTAGTCTAATTATTCACACAGCAGCTCAACCATCTCATGACTGGGCAGCTAGCGATCCTTACACTGATTTTACTGTCAATGCGAACGGCACTCTAGTATTACTAGAAAATACCCGCCAACATTGTCCCGAAGCGGTCTTTATTTTTTGCTCCACCAACAAAGTCTATGGAGACACTCCCAATTTATTGCCACTCGTTGAACAAGAATTGCGTTGGGAAATTGAAGAGACACATCCCTACTACCAAGGGATTGATGAAACAATGAGTATCGATAACTGCAAACACTCTTTGTTTGGTGCTTCTAAAGTTGCCGCTGATGTGTTGGTGCAGGAGTACGGTCGTTATTTTGACATGAAAACGGCTAGCTTCCGAGGTGGATGTTTAACGGGACCGAGTCATTCTGGTACTCAGTTACATGGGTTTCTTTCTTATTTAATGAAATGCACGATGACTGGGAAACCTTATCAAATCTATGGCTATAAAGGCAAGCAGGTTCGCGATAACATCCACAGCTACGATTTGGTAAATGCTTTCTACCATTTTTATCTACAGCCGCGTGTAGCTGAAGTTTACAACATTGGCGGCAGTCGGTTTAGTAATTGTTCGATGTTAGAAGCGATTCAACATTGCGAAGCCATTACGGACAAAAAGCTTAACTGGAGTTATGCAGAATCCAATCGAATTGGCGATCACATTTGGTGGATTGGTGATGTCCAGAAGTTCAAAAATCACTATCCCGCGTGGGATCTAACCTACAAGGTTACGGATATCTTAAAAGAAATTTATACCCAAAATGTCGAGCGATGGGTATAGAGGCGGATTAAGTTTTTAGACTCTGATTTTCTGTCATTTTTGTTTTAATAGTTTCCCAAACATGTTAACCAAATTATCCCAAAATCGAATAGTCCGATTCCTCATCTGCGGAGGTGTTGCAGCAGCCTTCAATATTTTACTCCTCGCGATCATCATCGAGTCTTTCAATCTCGATCAACCTGTACTTCGTAACATTGCTAATGTTGTATCAATTGAGGTGTCCCTGCTGTTTAGTTTTTTCGTCTATCGGACTTGGGTTTGGTCAAAAAGTGCCTGGAAATTGAAAGAAGTTTTGTGGCGAGAGATTCCTCTTTACCACTTATCCTGTGGTTCTGTTGTTGCAATGCGAAGTTTAATTTTGTTTCCTGTTTTAGACTGGTTAGGTGTTAATTACTCCATTAACAGCCTAGTGGGAATAGTAATTGGCTCTGCTATGAACTATGTGATGAGCGATCAATTGGTGTTTAAAAGTAAGTAGAAATTGTTATCAAGGAATACGACTTAACTCATTTTAAGTAGCAACACAGAGGAGTAATTAGAATGAATATAGATCGGGATGATTCAAAACCAAATCGCTGTGAATATATACTGCCAGCACTGGCTATTATCTCATTAATTGCTTCATGCATTATCGTTTCTTATAAAAAATTATTTTGGAATGATGAACTCTTTTCTTACTACTTGATTGCTGACCCTTCTTTCGCTCATATGATGAGTGCTTTTAGTGACAAAATAAATGCTACGCCACCTTTATATTTTATTCTCGGATGGTTTTGGGCTAAACTATTTGGTTCCACAGAATTATCACTTCGCTTATTCTCTTCTTTGGGCATTTGCATAGCCTGTGCGACTGTATGGATAATGTTACGCCGCACTTATAATTTCTGGTCAGCTTCTATTGGAACTCTAGGTGTATTTTGTACCTCAGATATGATTTTGTATCAGAATGCTGAAACTCGAATGTATGGCTTACTTCTTGCTGTTTGTTCGTTAGCCTTGCTTAATTTTGATATTCTTAATAAGAAATCAAAATGCTCGTGGAATTTAATTATATCAAATATTTTTATTCATGCTGCTATCGTTCAAACACATATTTTTGGTATATTGTATAGCGCAGCAATTCTTTTTACTTTCATACTTCGAGATAAATACTTCAATGTTTTTCGACCGAAGATTTATCTATCTATAGGTTTAAGTTGGCTTTCTCTGATTTTATATATTCCTGCGTTTCTGAACCAAGCTGATGCTGGTAAACCCCGTACATGGTATGCTATTCCCGAACTCGCAGATCTTCTCATTAATTTAATCGGTGTTTCTTCATCATCTTATCTACTTTTTATATTTTTCTCTTTGATTTTAATTTCTGGATGTCAATTTATGTTCGATCCCGATCCTAGCGCTCGTCATGAATTTAAGACATCCAGACAAAATCTTCAATATTCAAATGAATTTTCTTTGTTAATATTCGCATTTGTTTTTTTGGCAGTTCCTGTTTTTGTCTGGATTATTTCACTCACTATCAAACCCATCTACTGGTACAGATATATGATACCTAGTACCCTAAGTTGGTCAATTTTAATAGCTTACTTAGCTTCATGCATAATTTCTCCAGGTGTAAGAGTTAGACTCAATATTTTTAATTGGGAAATATTTAGATTTTTGTTTACCAAAAAAACATCAATCCTATTGTTAACTCTAGCTACAATCCTTCTAGTCAATCCCATCCTCTACGGTAAAAATTTATCAAAGGAAGAGCTACCCGGATCAAATGATGATAAGTATGGATACAAAGAGCTACCTATTGTTACACAAATTTCTCATGATTTTATCAAACGCATTCATTACTCTCCTAACCGCTCTAGATATTTCTTTATATTAGATTGGCAGTCTGCTGTAGATAACTCAAGTGGACGGTTTACGCCTGGAGAATACAAAAATCTGGATGCGCTAAAAAGAAACTATCCTGAAGTATTCCAAAATAACATTATATTAAGCCAGGATTTCCTTAAGATGTATAATCGGTTTTTAGTACTAGATTATTTGAATTACAACCAAAAATGTACGTTGGAAGATTTTTTCTGTCCAAGATGGTTAGAAATGAGAATTTTAAATAATTCTAGTTATAAAGTTACATCTATTGGAGATATTAAAGTGACAACTATTCCAGGAGATATTCAAGATAGAAAATTATTATTAATAGATAAAATAAAGTAAGTATTACCAAATACATTGATTTTAATCCCACATTCCGCACCCTCAACTGTCACATTGAAGCTTGGGAGAATCAAACTCTGTGGTTGAGGGGGGAAAGGGAGCGCTGCTCCCCTTTACCCCCTCAAGATTGATTATCATTATCATAAACTGAGCAGAGAAAATCCAATTACTGCGGTAACCTTCAATCCCGATAATTCTAGGGCATAAGATTCTAGGGCATAAGATTTACCTTCATCCGTATAATTTCTCTGACAAAATTTACCTCCTCCCTTAGCAAATCGACTACCCACGGCTTAAAAGACCAATCCCAAAAATGACTGTGATGTGGAATTTTTAACACAAAAAGTGTGAAAATAATGACGACAAAGTAAATTACATAAAATCGTTGCAATAAGTGCCATTTGCAAAACCAATTTGTAATTTTAAAATAACTATAATAAATAGAAAACAAAAACTTCAATGGACACTTATTCCAACCATTCCACTTATTCTGAGAATTGCCAACTATTTCAATAAGAATTAAGCTAGGGCTTAAGAGGCAGATAGTATAACTAGTAGAAGTCATAAAAAACCATCTACCCCAATCCTGTGCGATTATATAGAGTACAGAAGAAAACATGAAAGGTATAAAAGCATATTTAAAGCTAAAACTTGAAATTACATGAACTGGATCGATCGCAGAGGAGAATTCTAGAGATCTATTATCCTGATTTTGTATTTTAATTTTTGGTTTGATTTTTTCCACAGAATTGATCAATATTCTTGATGATGTACGCATTAAGATAATAGTACATAGTAAAAAAGCAGATATCCATTTAAGAAACACTAAACCATTATTACTATAAATATTGTTTGTCCAAACTTCCATGACGAAATATCGAATTGGAAGTCCGATGTACTGTAACACCAATGGTACATTATCGGTTAAGGTGATCGTTCGCTTAGCAGGTAGATACCCTGGATCGCAATTTATTGATTTGTATTGGTTAATATATTCTTGCCAAGATTGGCAAATCACTACTGGGGTTAAGTCATTTCCTTGAAAAATCAAACATAAAAAAGTCACAAAAATGGTAGGGAAATAAATTATTAGAGTCCGCCATAAAACTTTTTTAATGGGAAATTTTAAGCCAATCAAGCTCGACGTAATTATCATGTTTAAAGGAAGGGCTAGAAAAATTATTGACTCGTGGCTAAGCGCAGTGGGAATAGATAGTAAATTATAGCAAATAAATAAACTACGAGAATACTGATTAATGGCATTTGTTAGATATTGTTCTTCATATTCAAGATCTTGAGCTATATGTAAATTTATAATTTTAATGGCTTTTTTAAGCAAAAATAAATTAACAAATAACCCAAAGAAAAAAAGAAACTCTTTTCTTCCTATTGCGTTAGGGTCATGTAAAGGGAATAGAATCAGAGATGGCAAGAACAGAACAACTATTAATGATTCCAAATCTAATACTTTTTTAGACTGTCTCACCTTAAAAAGGTATATACTATAGACAAGCAAAAATGTGATATAAGAAAACAATTTAATGAGCTTAAAAATATCTAAATTTAAATTAGTTAATAGCAAAAGGATTGCTCCGGGCAACCCTCTTCTTACAAATCCTTGGCTGTAATTAATTAGCCACTCTTCATAAACATAAGAAAATAAATAATTATTTATTAAAAAAATAGTTATAAAAAAGCCTATAGATATAATCAAGAAAAAAAATAAAACGATGCTTTTTATTAAATTTATTGAAATGCAATTATATTGATAGAAAAAAATTTTTTTATTGCTCATACTTAGATAACTCAGAAAGAAAATAGAATAGATCCGAGGTAACTATTACGGTGACTTGGTGAGCCAACATCCATAATAGAAAATTCATGTCGTAATTCATATAAAACTATATCTCACTTCAATCTAATTTGTCAAGAGAATTAAGAAAATTTATTGAAAAAGTTCATTAAAAGAAACATAAGTAAACCTCTGGCAGAATTACTTTTATGTTATAAGTAGGTAGGAACTAGCTTGAATTACGGAAGAGTCGAAATTTTCCCAGGATCGTGAATGATGGAGCAATAACGACCATGAGCAAACAAGTTGTAATTACGGAACAGAATACTCAAACAACCAACATTCTGGGAATTCGGGAACAGTACCGCGATCGCTATTGGAAAAAACGCGATCCAATTATTAACGATCGCTTGCTTTGGAGAGCGCAGACATTCCGTCATATGGTTCACCTGCTGCCGAACCAAAGTATTTTAGAGCTAGGTTGCGGTCAGGGTCTTTTTACTCGACAACTCTTCCACGTTTCTCGTGGGGAAAATCCTATTACTGCGGTAACCTTCAATCCCGATAATTCTAGACCAGAGGATTTGCCTTCATCTGTAGAGTTTCTCCACGCTGACTCGATTCCGGGGCCATTAGACGGGAGAACTTTTGACTTTATCATCGCGATGGATCTTTTAGACCAGCGTAATTGTGCTTGGGTTCTCCAAAATGTTTACGAATTGCTCAAGCCAGGTGGGCAAGTTATTTTTTATGAAAGCAACCCCTGGAATATAGTACTTAGAATCCGTCGATTCATTTCGCAAATTTTTGGAAAAAAAGATCCCCGGAAACTGCTGAATCGTCCTCAGCTTTATGAGTTAATTTCGGAAATTGGCTTGATTAGGGTGTTTGCAGTTTACAACGATTTTGTCTACGCACCGCTCACCCGACAGTTGATATGGTTGCTGCGAAACCTTTCAATTCTGCTAGAAAATACGCCGGTTATTCAAACCTTGGCTGGAGCAATTCTGCTCCACGCTCAGAAACCTCCCCGTATCGTGGAACGCCCCCAAATTTCCTTATGCGAACACGAGCAATTACGGGGGGCTATTTCTGTTGTGATTCCTTGTCACAACGAGGAAATGAATATCGAACCTTTGATTACTCGATTGAAGGGATTTTTTGGCGAATATCTCCACGAAATTATCCCGGTTGATGACAATAGCCGCGACAGCACTCGCGAGGTGATTCAAAGATTAGCAGATCAAGATCCGATAATTAAGCCAGTATTTCGGACGCCGCCAAATGGTGTAGGTAGAGCGATCGCAGATGGCTATCGAGTTGCTACAGGTAAATACATATTGTCAATGGATTGCGACTTCCAGCACCTCTTACCAGAAATACGGGATTTGTTTGATGCGGCAGCAGAGGGGTATGATGTTGTTGTTGGCAGCCGTTTTTCTCGCCATAGCGTGTTGCTCAACTATCCATTGCCAAAAATCGTCGTTAATCGCGGATTTCATGCCTTGGCTCAAATTCTGTTTCTTCGTTCTTTTCGAGACTTGACGAATAACCTGAAGCTCATGCGTCGAGAGGTGGTGGAGAATCTTCAATTAACACAACCCGGTTTTGCCGTCAATGCCGAAACCGGACTTCAGCCGCTTTTGATGGGTTATTCGGTAAAAGAAGTACCGATATCTTGGATCAATCGAACTCCAGATATGGGGGTGTCTTCGTTTCGTTTAGTTAAAGTTGGGGGTGGCTACTGGCAAGTTTTATTTCGACTGTGGCTCAAGACTGTCTTTAGGATTGGATACTACGCGAAAGGCAAAAAATACTTAGCATCACAGAAAAATTATTCATAAGAGAGGACATTTATTTGTTGCAAACATTTACTTTGTTGAACCAAACAATGAGTTATATCTACTTATAAGGTGATTATCTATTTATGAATCTCGAAAATCAGGTTTCAAGATTGAATAAGTGGGAATATATAGTTCCCCTACTGGCTAGTTTATCACTCCTTATTAGCTGCGCGATCGCTTCTCCCAAAAAATACTTTTGGAACGATGAACTATTATCCTATTACTTACTTACCGATCCATCTTTACCACACCTGATGAATGCTTGGGGCGATACCTTCAATCAATCGCCTCCTTTATACTTCATACTTGGATGGTTCTGGGCTAAAGTTTTTGGTAACACGGACTTGTCACTACGCCTGTTCTCTAGCTTGGCGATATGCGTGACGTTGACACTTGTTTGGATCGTCCTACGCCGTACCTATAACTTCTGGTTAGCTTCCATTGCAACTTTAAGTGTATTTGGGTTTTCAGATCTGATTTTATATCACAATGTTGAAGTCCGAATGTATGGGTTATTCTCCGCTGTTTGCGCCTTGGGATTGCTAGTATTTGATACTATCAACAGACAGGAAAAATGCTCGCGGAAGCTTCTTGTTACAAACAGCTTGATTCATGGCGTTATTGTTGTGACCCATCTCTATGGGCTTTTCTACAGTGGAGCTATTCTTGCTGCTTTTATAATCCGTGACAGATACTTTAATCTATTCCGAAAAAATGTTTATTTTTCTACGATCTCAGGTTGGCTATTTTTGCTTCTTTTGCTTCCTATTCTGATTAATCAATCAAATAATCACGCCAAATGGTTCTCTGCTATCGATGTCATAACTTTCATTAATTATTTTGTGGTCTCAACCAAATTCTCATTTTTTATTTTCGCTTTGCTATTACTTTCAGTACTTCTCTATATCAGTCAAGGCTCACATCAAAAAACTTTTGCTACATCCGAGCGTAATTCCTCCAATTTAGTTGCTGAAATTTCTCTTCTGATATTAGCTGGTACTTTTATAGCAGTTCCTGTTTTAGCTTGGATTATTACTCTGACTATAAAGCCTATGCTAAATGATAGGTATATTATCCCTACTATTGCAATCAGTTGGCCCATTCTATTAGCTTATTTATCCTCTCGGCTGTTCGCAGATTTCACTTCAATAAAGTTAAGCTGGAATAATTTACTGATAAATAAACAAAAAATATTTTTTTTAATGCTAACTATAATTCTGATTTTTCACCCAATTTACCATGCCAAAAAATTAGGATATTCTTCTCCAAAGCCTGGAATTAATGATGCGCGCTATGGATATACTGAATTACCGATTGCTATGGAAGCTGGACATGATTTCTTACCACGTTTTTACTATTCTCCCAAACCCAGCAGATATTTTCACATCTTAGATTGGGAGACTGCCTTAAAGAATACAGACAGTGCATTTGCAACGGGTGATTACACGCATCTGTCAGCGCTCAAACGTCAGTATCCTTTGATTAATAGTATTCAGAGCCAAGAGTTTATTAAAAAATACGATCGTTTCTTAGTCTTGAATGAAAAGGATCAAAAATGGTTTGAATGGAGAATTCAAAATCACCCTAAATATGAAGTGAAATCCTTGGGAATTGCCGATCTAGGTGCATGGAGTCCCCTAGAATTATTTCTTGTAAAGCGCAAAAAATAAGTCGATCGGGCATTTACCTTAATCTTGAAGAGGCTTAAAATCATTATGCTGTCAATCGTCATCCCAGTTTTCAATGAAGAAGAAAATCTTCCCAAGCTCTATGAGCGTCTTGTTGCTGCTTCCCCTACTTGGGATGCCCCTTTTGAAGTTATCCTTGTAGACGATGGTAGTACTGACAGAACTCTCTCTCTTTTACGAGAGTTGCATCAAAAAGACTCTCGTTTCAAGTTCATTAGCTTTTCCCGTAATTTTGGTCATCAGACGGCTGTCAGTGCAGGTCTTCGCTATGTATCAGGTGATGTGGTAGCCGTGATGGATGCCGATTTGCAAGACCCTCCTGAGGAACTTCATCGCTTCCTCGATAAATGGCGTCAAGGTTATCAGGTAGTTTATGGCGTCCGTACTAAGAGAAAAGAAAATATCTTTAAACGAGCTGGGTACTATTTCTTTTATCGCCTATTAGCATGGTGTTCATCAATTGATATTCCCCTAGATTCAGGAGATTTTTGTGTCATGGATAGAACGATAGTAGATTATTTAAATGCTATGCCTGAACGGAATCGTTTTGTCAGGGGATTGCGTTCTTGGATAGGTTATCGGCAAATTGGCATTCCTTATGAACGAGATCGGCGCTTGGCTGGAGATGTTAAGTATACGTTCAGAAAACTTTTACGCCTTGCCTTTGATGGTATTATTAACTTTTCGTACCGACCCTTACAACTGACTGGAGCTTTTGGCCTAATTGTCTGTTTCTTATCCTTTGCAGGCATTGTGTTTTATCTAGTTCACCGGATTTTAGATCGGAAGATTTTTGGTCTTGCTCCTCAAGATGTGCCTGGATTTACTACCTTAATTCTGGCAATTTTATTTATTGGTGGAGTTCAACTTTTCACCTTGGGAGTTTTTGGTGAGTATTTAGGGCGAATTTTTGATGAGGTTAAACAGCGTCCATTATATATTGTCAAGGATCAAGAAGGTTTTGAGGACCCCAATGGATTGAACAACACTAAAACTAATAAAACTAAGTTGCCAGGAGATACTCCTAGAATATATTAAATAATTAAACTAATCAATATTAAATATTTTCAGGTAATAAATATGACTAAGATCGAGAGCAGCCCAAAATTTATAAATGCTTTAAACAGCCTATATATTTACAGATATGCGGTTGCTTTATTCATTCTTATTGTCCTATGTTATCTTGTATTCTTTTTTCGATTGGGTGCAGGCCCTGTGCGACAATGGGATGAATCAAGCTTAGCCGTAAATGCTCTAGAAATGACCCTCAATGGAAACTTGCTGGTTAAATATCTTGATGGAAAACCAGACTTAATTAATACTAAACCACCCTTAGCAATTTGGTTAATTGCAGCCTGTATGAAATATTTGGGATATCACGAATTTTCTCTGCGATTACCCTCTGCAATTTCGGCTAGTATAACTGCGATCGCTATCTATATTTTTTCTAAGCAATACTTACAGGATTTTAAAGCAAGTTTAATCGCTGTTTTGGTTTTAATAACTAGCATTGGATTTACTGGAGAACATGTAGCTAGAACAGGTGACTATGATGCAATGCTTGTACTTTGGATAACTATTTATTCCCTGGCCTACTTTATATACTTGCACTCAGAAACATCTAAGAAACCTTTCTATCTTGCAGTCATCACAGTTGCATTAGTTTTTGCTGTGTGGACTAAAGGTATAGCTGGTCTTCTAGCTTTACCTGGCCTTTTGATCTATACAGCATGGCAAAAAAAAGTGAGAAAATTGCTACTCTCACCTCAAGTTTATTGCTCAGGTATTATTTTTCTAATTTTAGCTCTCGGTTATTACCTGCTAACAGAACAATATAACCCAGGTTATCTGCAAGCGATCGCGGCTAATGAACTTACAGGTAGATATGGGGATTTAGTTCCAGGTGGAACACCTAGAGGATTTTTTTACTATTTAGCTAATATCATATCCTATAGATTTGTTCCCTGGATTTATGTGCTTCCTTTTTGTTTGATGATTGTTAGCCTTAGCGAAAAAAAGATATTCAAAGATTTTATTTTTTTTAGCTCTATATATCTAACCAGCTACTTTTTAATCATCTCTTATTCAAAAACTAAATTTAATTGGTATGATGCTCCCCTCTATCCTATTGCTTCTTTAATTATAGGCTTAGGGTTTTCTATCGGGTTCAAGCTGATTGCAGATTATTGTTGTAGTCATAATTTATTTAACTCTATAAAAGCGGAAACTCTGTTCAAACGTCGGTTGATTTATGTGGTTTTGATATCGAGTATTTTCTTGATGCCATTTTTTAATAACTTCTATACAGAAATAGATCTAAGTAATGTACCTTTTCGTGAAAACGATTGGACTATTTCCGGTTTAGCATTTAAGTACAGAGAATACTTTACTAAGCTGGCAACGGCAAAGCTTGATATTAAGACGAATAAGTTGCAAGTAGTGAATATTAATAGATACAATCTTCCATTACTTTTTTACACTCAAGCTGCCAATTTAACCAGTCCATATCTACTGGAAGTCAAATGGGAAAACCCATCTGAAAAAATTTTTATTACTGGTGAAACTATCGTCAACTGCGATGCAAATACTCAGGAAGATTTGAATCGTCGATATAGGATGAGAGTCTTACACTCTGACAGTCCTTGTGGAACATTTTTGATAGAAAATACAAGTTCAAAAATAAAAGCTGACCGAACTCCTCAAAAGTGAAGTAAGCTTTTAGCTTTTGTTCGTATTTATGAAGTTACTAAAATCTGGAAACCTACAACTTATGAATAAAAAATTACTGTCACAGTTCTTGAAAAATGAGATTAAAAAACCTGACACTATTAATATTATAATACTGCTCGCCATCTGGATTGCGATGGTAATTCTAGTAAATCCAATCGGTGATTTTCCTCTCAATGACGATTGGGCATATGGGCGTTCTGTACAATCTGTGATTGAAAAAGGTGATTTTCAAATTTCAGATTGGACTGCGACAAATCTATTTTCTCAGGTTTTGTGGGGAGCATTGTTTTGCTGGCCTTTTGGGTTTTCGTTCACCGCACTGCGATTTTCTACCCTGATTTTGGGATTAATCGGTGTGGTAACAACTTATGGACTGCTTAGAGAAATCAATACAAGTTATAAATTTTCTATATTGGGAGCTTTGCTGGTTGCCATCAATCCCATTTATTTTGAACTGTCTAACACTTTCATGAACGATGTTCCTTTTTTTGCTTTTACGGCTGTATCTTTATATTTTTTATTGCGGGGTATTAAATATGAATCAAAAATTGCAATTACTTTTGGGTTTTTGATGGCTGGTGTTGCCATCCTATCTCGTCAAGCGGGACTAGCAATTCCCTTGGCATTTGGATGTGCATACATCATGAAAAAAGGATTTGTAATCTCAAACTTTGTTAAGGGTTTTTCACCAACTTTAGTAGGTATTGCTATCCAAGTAGGTTATCAAAAATGGTTACAGTTAACTATGCGATCGCCCCAGTCTTACGGTGACCAAATAAATACTTTAGTTAAAGAAGTTTCTCTAGGATTATCCAACGTATTTTTCAATTATAGCCAGATAACATTATTCTCTCTCATCTATTTAGGACTGTTTATCTTGCCATTGCTGATATTATCGGCTTGCCAAAATTTCAAGACTTATTCAAATCGACAAAAAACGTTATTACTGATAGCAACATCATTCTTTTTTGTGGTAGCGCTAAATAGATTAATCTCCAGAAATCTAATCATGCCGTTTGTGGGAAATATCTTGGTGGATTTTGGGCTTGGCCCTGTGGGATTGATTAACAGTTACCTGCCGCAAGCACCCAGAATTTGGATAGCCGCAACAGCGATAGGATTAGTTGGCGCTGCTTTATTACTTCAGTATTTATTTTTGGCTATAGGTCAAATTTTGGCTAGGAATTCAAGTCCTGAAACCTTAGAAAAAAAGTGGGGAACGACCTTAATTCTTTCTTTCGTAGTTATCTATTTCTTTCCTCTGGGATTGCTCGGATTAACCTGGCAGGGTTTTTATGACCGATATTTGATCGCTTTGTTGCCGTTTTTGATGATGATGGCTTTGCTTTGCAGACCAAACAATGGGAAAAATCTAAAAAATCTAATAAATTCCAAGCTCATGCCTCTAATCTTGATAATGCTCTTAATCGGTGGTGGATTCACGATTGCAGCAACCCATGATTATTTATCATCAAACCGAGTATTGTGGCAAGCCTTAAATAATTTGATGCAAACATCTCAGATTGCTCCTGAGCGGATTAACGGGGGATTTGAATTTAGGGGCTGGTATTTATGCAATAAAAAACTGCGTAATAGTCCTGATAAATCTATAAATTTTTCTTGCTTGTGGGAGACGGGAAAAGAGGAATATGTTATGGCATTTAAACCGATCGACGGCTATCAGGAAATCAAGCGATATCCTTTTAGTAGCTGGATGCCTTTCACGCAAAAAAACGTTTTGGTATTGCAAAAAATCAAATAGCGATTCTGTTACCGGCTAAGTTTTATGAATGAAGATCATCCCTATCGCGCTACCATTCCACTCGTTCCAGAGGAAGTATCCCGCCCTTTGTGGTCGGTGATGATTCCCACTTACAATTGTGCTGATTATCTGCGCGAGACATTGAATAGCGTATTAGCTCAAGATCCTGGCGCTGATATGATGCAAATTCAGGTAGTTGACGATCGCTCGACCCTAGACGATCCAAGAGCGGTGGTGGAAGAATTGGGACGGGGACGGGTGGAGTTCTATCAACAACCCCAGAATGTAGGCTATATCAAGAATTTTGCCACTTGCTTGCAGCGATCGCGCGGACACCTAATCCACCTTCTCCACGGTGACGATTGCGTCATGGATGGTTTCTATCGGAAAATGCAAGCGCTGTTTGAGCAATACCCAGAAATCAGCGCCGGTTTTTGCCGCCAGGTGATTATCGACGATTGGGGACATTGGCAGCGTTTCATTCCCCTGGAACAAACCCAAAGCGGCATTCTCAATCGTTGGTTGGAGCGAATTGCTACCGAACTAACGCTGCAAACCCCGGCGATGGTTGTCCGGCGCGAGGTTTACGAACAACTCGGTGGATTTGACTCTCGGATGAAAAGCTGCGGGGAGGATTGGGAAATGTGGGTTCGCATTGCCTCCCAATACTCCATCGGTTACGAAGTCGAGCCATTAGTACTTTACCGCGATCGCTCCAATTCTATAACCAAACGCTCCATCCGCACGGGTCAAAATATTCGCGATGTTCGCATGGCAACGCAGATTACTCGCGCTTATTTACCCCCACAGATTGCTGGAAAACTATCCCGTAAAGCCGGATCGAGTTGGGCTGATTGGGCTTTTTACATCGCTGGACAGATGATTGACAAAGGCGATATTGTGGCAGCGATCGCTCAGATTCGCGAAGGACTTTTGTGCAGCCATCATCCGGCAGAAATTGGATTAGCAGTTTGGTTAATGCTCAGGGTAAGTAAAAAGTGGCTGCGACAAACGGTGGAAGCATCGTTATTCAAATCCCAAAAAAATTTTGCATAAAAAGAAATGAGATGCCATGATGCTAATTGAGTCCGACTTGCAGGGGGAACTGCGCCCTATGGCTGGCAAAATGGAACCAGCGATCGCTCTTTTACCTTGGGGCGATGTGTGGGAAGACTTTTTAGACAGCATCGGCGTTTCTCTGGAAACTTTCTGCACCGAAGGCCCAGGCGGCTGGATGCTTGGTTACATGGATGGCTTGCGGCGAGTCGGCGTGCGAACCGTACTAATCTTAATCTCGGCTCGCGTCGATGCACCAGTGCGCTATCAACACGCCCCCACGGGGGCGACAATAACCGTCCTGCCGGTACCCAAGGGTTACCGCGCCATTCGCCGCCAGATGCTCAACCCCAATCCCTATTTATCCTCTGGGAGTTTTGAAGAGGTTTTCGGCGAATTGCGGGGGATTCGCCGCGTCTGGTCGCAAATTCTCTATCATCTGGCCCCCTATCTTGCCACGCCCCTGGGGCTGCTAGCTGAAGAACTGCGGCGCGAGAATTGCCGTGCTATTTTTTGCCAGGATTACGAGTCGGCACGCTTTGATGCTTGCGTATTGTTGGGACGACTGATGGGTTTGCCCGTATTTGCCACCTTCCAGAGCGGTTCTTACGATCCGAACCCGTTGGGGCGGCGGCTGCGACGATTGACGATGCAAGCTTGTGGGGGTTTAGCGATTGGGCCTGAAACTGAAATTCAGCGAGTTTGCCAAGTCTATCATCTGCCACCCGACAAAATCGCACAAATCTTCAACCCCATAGACTTGGGTCTATGGAATGGCACTGACCGCGACGAGGCGCGGTACAAGTTAGGTATTCCAACTGACGCTCAGGTAGTAGTGTGGCACGGGCGAGTTGAATTTCATACAAAACGTCTGGATGTTTTGTTAGATGCTTGGGAGCAGATTTGTCGCGAACGGACAGAGCGAGATCTAAGGTTGCATTTAATGGGAACGGGTCAAGACGCAGAAAAATTGCGCGATCGCATCGAGGCGCTGCCCATAAAGAATGTGTTATGGCTGGATAAGTACGTCACAGACCGCGCCGAAATCCAACGTTTTCTCTGTGCTGGCGATGTTTATGCCTTCCCATCGATTTATGAAGGTTTTCCAGTCGCACCGATTGAAGCAATGGCTTGTGGCTTGCCTTTAGTTGCCGCCGCCGCCTCTGGAGTTCCCGATATCTTAAAGGACGGCGAAGCTTCAGGCGGGCTGCTGGTGCCGCGCTCCGATCTGGCAGCGTTTACACTGGCTTTGGGTCGTATCCTAGACGACCCGGATTGGGGGCGCGAGTTGGGCAAACATGCCCGACGGCGAGTAGAGGAATACTTTTCACTGGAGGTTGTTGGGGGGCAATTACGGGACTTAATCTTTAAATCGGGCGGATAATGTAACTTTGGAGGCAGCAACAAGATCGATGAAAATATCTTCCCGAACCCAATCTTATCTGCTGATAGCAATCCTGATTGTTGCAGCAATTTTGCGCTTCAATCAGATTAACCAACCCTTCATTGATGCTACCAGCTGGCGACAAGCCAGCACTGCGATGATGGCGGATAACTTCTACCGTCGGAACTGGAATATCTTTTATCCGCAAATTAGCTGGGATGGCCCAGGCCCTAGTTACAACGGACGTGAGTTTCAAACTGTCAGCTATCTTGCTGCATTACTTTATGTTGTTGTAGGTCAACATGACTGGGTTGGGCGTTCTGTAGCGGTAATCTTTGGTTTGTGGGGTATTTTTGCCCTTTATAAACTCATCAGTTGTGTTTGGGATCAAGAACATGCATTGATGGGGGCGGCAGTGATGGCGCTGCTACCTGGTAGTATCTATATCGAACGGGAATTTCTGCCCGATCCCGCGATGGTTGCTTTGGTTACAACTAGCTGCTGGCTTCTAGTTGCCTACTGCAAAACGGAACGCCTGCGCTATTTGTTACTTGCTAGTTTGATCGGTATGTGGGGTTTCTTAACGAAGATAACAGGCTTAATTGTTGGGTTCCCAATGATTTATGCAATGTTTGCAATTGTTGGTTACAAGCGAATCCTGCAACCGAAGAAGTTTTTGACAATCGGTATTGGCGTAATATTCACCCTCACACCTGTAATTGCCTATTACCTGTGGGCAAGACATCTTGGTCTTAACTATCCACCCTATCACTTTGCTGGTGAAAATACAGGAAATTGGCTTTGGAATTCGGATTTGGGCGATTGGTGGAGTCAAAAATATGGCATTGCCAAAATGTATCAAATTTTCAAGAGTTGGCTGTGGACAAAACCTGTAATTGTGCTTGTGCTATTTGGCCTGTTTCACCTTCCACTTCAGCTTAAATTTAATTTAAAGCTTAGAGCTGAACGAGAGTTAGAGGAAAGTAATTTTCCAGCACCTTGGTTATTTCACTGGTGGATGTTGGGAGGCGCTGTTTATTACCTAATTGGAGTTGGACATCTGCTTGGTAATCCCTACAATTTTCATATTATCAACCCTGCTGCTGCTGCGCTGGCAGGACACGCCATTATTGTCATAGCATCTTTCGCCCATCGGATCGCGCGATCGCCTGCTGCGATCGCCACCATCTTAGCCATCCTGCTGATTATCGGTAGATCTGGACATAATAATCTGTGGGTAATGTACTATCCCTGGGCTGAGCAAGGCTACAAACTGGGACTGGCACTGCGGCAAATCTCTAAACCGGGCGACCTTGTCCTCACCATCACAAAGGATGTTGGCGATCCGATTGCCATCTACTACAGCCAACGGCATGGGTGGAATTTCTATCTTCCAGGAGACTTATGGGCAAATGTGGGCGATATTGACGGAAAACCGCCAATTTCTCAATTGGATCGATACCGCGCCAAAGGTGCGGACTGGCTAGCAATTATTAACGAGCAAAAAAATAAAATTTGGAAAAACAATCCCCTATTTGTCGCCCACATCAAGCGCACCTGTGAACTGAAACAAGAAAGCGTTGATGGAGTAATTTATCGTATCCTCTCCCCAGAAGAACTTTCAAAAATTCACAAACCAAGATAATTAGAAAATATTTATTATTGCCAAAGTCGCCGTTTCCAAAAAAGGACAATTCAGCTTATGGATTCTAACAAAAATAATTGATTGATTTATCTTTCACAACCAAACATTTTAAGCGATAAAATCAAGTTGCCTGGGTTAATAATTTTATTGTTGATAGGTTTATTTATGGTTACAGGTTTAATCGGAATAAATTTTGGAGAACAATGGGATGAGTATATTCATTATTACACAGTTCAATGTTCGCTCAAGTCAAAAATTTTGCTGCCATGTAGTAACGTTCCCGAACTGGTGGAATATTATGGCAATGCTTATTATAACTATCCCTCATTTACTTATTTACTCAGTTTAATCTCATACGTAGTAGGTAACGTATTAAAGAATATTTTTTTAGATCCACAAACACCATTGTCATTCGAGCATTTTAGAATTGTGGCTCGCTCTTTATTTTTGGCATTATCTTGTTGCAGTGGCTTGTGGTTATACTTCTCTCTTTCAAAAACCAGTAAAGTTGCCGGAATAATAGCTGCTTCTATACAGCTACTATCTTGGGAATTTGCTTACCATTCAAGATGGATTGCGCCTGATGCATTGACGGCTCAATTCTGTGCCCTCTGGTTGATGGCGCTAGCAAGATCTGAAAATTCTGTTTATCGGCAGCGGTGGATCGCTTTTGCAGCTATAGCCGCTGGTCTTGCAACTGCCACAAAATACACCGCCGGTGCATTACTACCTGCTACTATCTTTTTTGTCTGGTTTACTGAATCTCAAAATTTAAAGCTCAGAGATTTTCCGATTAAAAGTGTTATTAAATTAATAATTTTATTTGTAAAATATTTTATTATAATTACTCCTGGCATGATTTTGCAGCCATTAGAGTTTATCAGCGATCTGAGATATGAGATGCAACATTATGCTTCTGGTCACAATAGTCATTATGGTGTTGCTGTATATGATATCCATGATGGGCCATTGGTATTTGCGGCTAGGTTATGGGAGTACATTAGTTTTGCCTTAATTTCTCCTATACCGTTACTTTCATTTATACTTTTGCTAACTTCATTAGTTGGCGCGCTCCATCTATTTAGAACTAACAGGCGAGCTTTGGTTATAACTATAGCTGGTGTTATCCTTTTTTATACTTGCTTTTTCTCCGGCATAACCGTAGTTTTCTTGGTGCGAAACTATATATTTATTCTGCCTTTCCTTGCTTTTTTAATTGCCAATGGTATTGAAAGGATGTTGCAATATAATAAATCAATACGTTCATTAGTAATTGGTTTAACGATCGCCGCAACAACCCTAAATTATTATAATCTTATTGACTCTGCTTTTAGCATTAATCCTGGCTATAATGAAAATAAACTACAAGCTTTACTCGTTCAACATATTAGAACCCATCCAGGCGAAAAATTTGCAGTTTCAAAAAGTTTACGGAAGTCTATAAACTATGAGAATTTATCCAACGTAGTTAAACCAAAAGAAGAAGCTGACACTTTCGCTTACCGTCATGACGATCTTCGTAGACAGAAGAATATAAAGTTAAAAGATTATCCTTCCAATAGGCATAATACTTTTAAATGGTTAGGATCTCGTGAAGTAAATTATAATTACTATGTTAGTTGGATCGGTCGAGATAGAATTTTACTTGTTCCTATGAAAGAGGCTGATAGAATGGGCTTAACAAGCGCTATAGGCGAAAATTCTTAGTTCAGACTAGAGCCACCGATCAGCTCATCACTGGCTTATTTGACCTCCGGGAATCTACTAACAAAGTCATCATTATGATGAAGCAATGAACGAACAACATCCTTATCGCGCAACGCTTCCACCCGTCCCAGAGGGGGTATCCCGCCCCCTGTGGTCGGTGATGATTCCGACCTATAATTGTGCCAAGTATCTGCGCGAAACACTGGCTAGCGTTCTCGCCCAAGATCCTGGTGCTGAAGTGATGCAAATTGAGGTGGTTGACGATCGTTCTACCCAGGACGATCCAGCGGCGGTGGTTGAAGAACTGGGACGTGGGCGCGTGGGGTTTTATCAGCAACCACAAAATGTCGGTCATGTCAAGAATTTTCAAACTTGCTTAGAGCGATCGCGCGGACACCTAATCCACCTTCTCCACGGTGACGATTGCGTCCGCCCTGGCTTTTACCGTAAGCTGCAATCAGCCTTAGAGCAAAAGCCAGAAATAGGCGCTGCCTTCTGTCGTCAGATTTTGATGGATGAGCAGGGTCATTGGCAACAACTCACCTGGTTGGAGCAACCAGAAAGTGGTGTTCTCAGTAATTGGTTAGAGCGAATTGCGGTTGAACAGCGAATTCAAACCCCTTCAATTGTTGTGCGGCGCGAGGTATACGAAAAGCTTGGTGGGTTTAATAGTCGTTTATCCTGGAGTGAGGATTGGGAAATGTGGGTACGCATCGCCGCCAAATACCCAGTTTGGTACGAAGTCGAGCCGCTAGCAATATACCGAATGCATTCCAATTCCAGTAGCGGACGTCACATGCGTACAGGTGAAAACATGCGGGACGTGCGTCGGGCAATTGAGATTTTTCAATCCTATCTGCCCCAAACAAATGCTAGCCAACTCGTCAATCAAGCGAGAGAAAACTGGGCATTAGACGCCCTTACATACACCGTCCCCGAAATGCTTGATCGAGGAGATTTAGCTGCGGCAACCATTCAAATTCAAGAAGCCCTAAAGTGTCGTGTTTCCTTAAACGTGATTCGGAGTTTGCTCCCCCTGATTTTGCGGATGGGGAAACGATTAATACTTCGGTCAATAAAGAGCTAATGAGTAAGGATGCCCTGATGAACAAACCCCTAGTTTCTTGTATCATTATCTTCTTCAATGCTGAGAAATTTTTTGAGGAAGCCATTGAAAGCGTATTCGCCCAAACCTATGACAACTGGGAACTCTTACTAGCCGATGATGGCTCAAGCGATCGCAGTACCGCCATTGCTCAAGCCTATGCTCAAAAATACCCCGACAAAGTGCTATATCTTGAACACGAAAACCATCAAAATCGAGGCATGAGTGCGACCCGCAACTTAGGCATTCGTAACGCCAAAGGTCAATACATCGCTTTTCTAGATGCAGATGATGTCTGGTTGCCCTCCAAATTAGACCAACAGGTGGAAATCATGGAATCCCAGCCTGATGTGGCGATGGTTTATGGGCGCAGTCAATATTGGTTAAGCTGGACAGGTCACCCTGATGATATTCAAAAAGACTACATTCCCGATGCCTATCTTCCAGCGCAAATCTATCACCCGCCAACGCTTTTAACGCAATGCTATCCATTGGGACATGCGACGCCCCCACCACCTTCTGATATTATCTTACGGCGGGAAACTATAGAACGTCTTGGCGGATTTGAGGCGGGCTTCCAGGGAATCTACCAGTTATACGAAGATCAAGCTTTTTTTGCTAAGCTTTATCTTCAATATCCAGTTTTTGTTTCAGGTGAGTGTTGGGATAAATATCGGTTACACCCAGATTCTTGCGGTTCAGTTGTCAACAAATCTGGAAAATACCAGATTGTTCGTCAGTTTTTTTTGAACTGGCTAGAAAATTATTTATCTGCTCATAAAATCCAAGACGCTCAAGTCTGGAAGGCACTTAAAAACGCATTATTGGCCTATCGCAATCCCACATTGTTTAAGCTCAAAAAACTGACTGAGCGTTGGCTCGGGCGAATAGGAGGGTTAGTGAAATCTTTGACAACAAAATATTAGGGTGAATCAGCTAATTATGAGGAGATTTTTGGCGTGAATAAAGAACAATTAGACCGAATAGCAAAGCAGACATTGCCAGACACTGCCTACCAATGGCTAAAAAATAAATTGCACGCTTATAGCCTCCGCCCGCCTTTGGGAATGGTGCGATGGGGGGATTTGCGACGCACAACACCGATCAGTTCAAATTGGGGTTTAGATCGCGGAGTGCCGATAGATCGCTACTACATCGAGAACTTTTTGTTGCGCCATTCTCAGGATGTTCGCGGGCGCGTGCTGGCAATTGGCGACTCTTACTACACCTACAAATTTGGCGGCGCAAATGTAACTCAAAGCGATGTGCTTCACGTCGAAGAAGGGAACCCAGAAGCAACGATTGTGGGGGATCTAACCGATGCTCCCCAGATTCCCTCCGATACTTTTGACTGCTTTCTCCTGGTACAAACTCTTCAGCTAATCTACGAAGTTCGACTAGCCATCAAAACCGCATATCGAGTTTTGAAACCCGGTGGTGTTTTGCTCGTCACTATTCCTGGTATCACCTCATTAAACGATCGTGAGTGGAGTAAATGTTGGTGCTGGAATTTCACAACTCTATCAGCAAAACGACTTTTTGAGGAAGTCTTTCCACCCGAAAACATTGAAATTGAAAGCTTTGGGAATGTCTTGTCAGCCACAGCATTTCTTCAGGGAATGAGTAACCAAGAAATACGAACTGATGAGTTAGATTATCGCGACCCTAGTTATCCAGTGGCAATCACCATTCGGGCAGTGAAACCAGAGGCATTAACATGAATCCCTTTAAGATTGCTTGGTTAAATGATGCTGTTTACAAAATCCAAAAGCGATTCTCAGCCCAAAAAGCACTGATCTTGATGTATCACAGAATCGCCAAAGTAGATTTTGATCCGTGGTGTCTGTGTGTAACACCAGAACACTTCGCTGAACAACTAGAAGTTTTAACTAAATATGCCCACCCCATTAGTCTTAGGCAATTCGTTCAAGCGCATCAGGATGGCAACATACCAGAAAGAGCAGTAGTTGTCACCTTTGACGACGGTTATGCAGATAATCTCCATCATGCCAAACCAATACTAGAGTCCTATGGTATACCAGCAACTATCTTTGTCACGACTGGCTATATCGGAGGGGAGCGTGAGTTTTGGTGGGATGAATTAGAGCGTTTGCTGCTACAACCGACGAATTTACCAGAAAAACTAAGTCTTAGTATTAATGGCCAGATTCATCAATGGGACGTAGGTCAAGCTACTAATTATAGTCAAACTTACTATCAACGAGATAGTAAGTTTGATCCTTGGAAAGCAAAACCAGACTCTCGACTATTTTTCTTTTACTCTGTTTGGGATAAGTTGCGATCGCTATCGGAAACCCAACAGTTCCGCATCCTCAAAGATATCCAATCCTGGAACAACTGTGAACAGAATTCATACCCATCCTATCGCCCTATGTCTCCTGAAGAATTAATTGCTCTAGGAGCAGACAATCTCATAGAAATTGGCGCTCACACAGTTACACATCCCTGTCTCTCTGAACATTCAGAAACTGTTCAAAGAAATGAGATTCAAAACAGCAAAGTTTTCTTGGAAAACTTGCTCAATTATCCCATAACGAGTTTTTCTTATCCTTTTGGAAATCGCTCTGCCCAAACAGTTGAACTAGCCCGAACTCTTGGGTTTGACTGTGCCTGTTCTACTGTTGAGGATAGTGCTTGGCAACAAAGCGACCCTTTTCAATTGCCTCGCTTTGGCGTAAAAAACTGGAATGGGGAGAAATTTGCGAAACAACTATTGAGGTGGTTTTATGCCTGAACATACAAATAAAAAACCGCTAGTCTCTTGCATTATCATATTTTTCAATGCAGGTGAAAAATTTTTCATTGAGGCTATAGAAAGTATATTCGCTCAAACTTATGTTGACTGGGAACTTTTTCTTGTAGACGATGGCTCAACAGATGAAAGCACTTCGGTAGCCTTACAATATGCCCAGAAGCATCCCCAAAAAGTTTATTATCTAGAGCATGAACAACATCAAAATCGGGGTATGAGCGCGACTCGTAATTTAGGTATTCGCCATGCCAAAGGAGAATACATTGCTTTTCTCGATGCTGATGATGTTTGGCTTCCACATAAATTGGAACAGCAAATAAACATTATTGAGAAATATCCAGAAGCTGCTATGCTATACGGTAGAACTCAGTTTTGGTTCAGTTGGACTACTGATAATCCCTGCCGTTCGATATTTTATTTGGCGGAAAATGATGTTGATCCAATGACAATAACTAGCATTAAATTTAATAAACTTATTGATCCGCCTACACAGCTCATTCTCTATTTGCAAGATAGAGATATCTATCCTTGTTCATGCAGTATTATAGTCCGCAGTTCTACATTTAAAGATCTTGGAGGGTTTGAAGAGGACTTCAGAAACGCCAATGAGGATATGGTTTTCCACTCCAAGGTTTTTCTTAAATATCCTGTATACGTTTCTAGCGAGTGTTGGGATCGATACCGAATGCATCCGAATAGTTACTGGCGAACTGCATGGAGGGAAGGAAAAGGGCGTGAAGCAGAACAGGTTGGACGATTCAAATACCTAAGTTGGTTAGAAAAATATTTGGTTGAGCAAGACGTAAAAAATCCTATGGTTTGGAAAAAACTTAACCAAGCATTTTTTCCCTATAGACATCCAAGATTATTCCGATTACTGAAAACTATTCAATATCCTTTCGTGCTATCGAGGGACATATATAGAAAGGTGAAGAAAATTATGCACTCGGCTTTGGTTGAGATTCGTTAAAACTTTGACAATTTCTTGAATTCATACTATATTATTGCTAATCTGGGTTCAAGTTAACAAGTGTAACAACATCGAAAACATTACCTAAACTGAGTTTTATAGCTAGAACCATGAAAGTTTCTATCCTAATCAGGACAAAGAATGAGGAAGCCGCGATCGCTAAGACTCTTAATATTATCAGTAGTCAGAGTCTTCAACCCTATGAGGTTATTGTGGTTGACTCTGGCTCTACTGATAAAACAGTAGAACTTGTGCGCCAATGGAAAAACATTAACTTGATCCAAATTTCTAGCGAAGATTTCACTTATGGAAAAGCTTTAAACATTGGCTTCGACGCAGCCAAAGGAGATGTTGTTATTTCTCTAAGTGCTCATGCATTTCCCAAAGATACGGATTGGCTGGAGATGCTGGTAAAACCATTTAACGATCCGAATGTGGCAGCTACCTATGGCAAACAGCTACCACATTTAGATGCTTGGCCACCAGTACAGAGAGACTACCTATCATACTATGGCGAGAGCATTCGAGTTCAAAATGATGTAAACGATCCTGCGAACTTCTGCTTTTCTAACTCCAACTCAGCAGTACGTCGGAGTATATGGGAAATCCAACCATTTCATGAAACTATATCCTATGCTGAGGATCAGGAATGGGCTGCTAATGTACTTCGCCTTGGATATAAAATTATCTATGAACCGCAAGCAACTGTTTACCATTCGCATAATGAATCTTTTTCAAAAGTTTATTTACGGTCTTATAACGAACATCGAGCTTACAAAGAGCTTTACGGTGGCGAGAAAGATCTTATTAATGCTGCGATGGGATGGTATTATTTAGTAAAGGAAGATATCAAATTTATCTTGAAAAGCAAGAGTGGTTTTGAGTGGATCGTTTTAAGTCCAGTGTATCGACTTTTTTATATACTTGGAAAGCTTAAGGCTTTTTATTCAATATAATCTATATGCCATACCCATCAGATTCTCAAGCTAGTATTGCTCAAAATAATTGCGTTTTGGATTTGAATTATCAAGATCTTTCTCAATCGGCAATGCCACTTTTTATTCAATATTTAACTACATGAAAGCATTAATAATTATTCCCTCAACTAAACGTGGTGGAGTCGAAGAATATAGCTTAAAAATTGCCAAAACTGCTACTCAAGCTAAATGGGAAGTTAATGTAGCGTTTCCTCCAACTGAAGGTATAAATTCTTTGATTGGAGATTTAACTCAAGCTGGAATTAGTTATTACCCTTTAAGTATTGCAGAAACAGATATTCCTGGTTTTTTGGAAATCAGTAACAAGCATCAGTCTTTAATGCCGATTTTGAAAGAGTTAATTATTCCTCGTGTCAAATTTGATTTAAGTAAAATACCTCATTTTTTCACAACTCTACTTTTGTTAATTAAGCTTAAACCCAATGTTGTTATGATTAATCTTCCCTGGCCTGATTTTGGCTTAGGGAGTATTCTCGCTTGTGGTTTTTTACAAATTCCAACAGTTGTCGTTTTTCAGTTAGTACCTTATCCCCTAGCATTAAGTCCAATTAAATTAAAATTATATCATTGGGCGCATCAGAGAAAGCAGCAATGGGTTGGAGTTTCTCTGAGTAATTGTAAGTCTATTAGTCAATCATTTCAAATTCCTAAAGACCAAGTATATTGTATTTATAATGGTGCTGAAATTAAAGCAGAATTAGCTGAAGATATTAGTCATTTACGCTATCAAGTTAGAAAGGAATTGCAATTATCTGAACAGACTAAAATTGCTCTCACCGTTGCTCGTTTAAGCAAGCAAAAAGGACATGATTTTTTAATTCCGGCTATTCCTCATTTAACGCAAGAATTTCCCGATCTAAAATTTGTTTGGGTAGGAGATGGTGAAGAAAAACAATCCTTGCTTAATTTACTCAAAGAATATAAAATTACAGAACAGGTTTTATGCTTGGGTTATCGGTCGGATATTCCGAGATTATTACAAGCGGCTGACTTATTTGTGTTTCCTACTTATTATGAAGGACAACCATTTGCATTACTGGAAGCAATGGCTTATGGCTTACCTGTGATTACGACTGCTACTGATGGTATTCCCGAAGTAATTGAACATCAAGTTCACGGTTTATTGATTCGTAAGGGAGATAGTTGCGATCTACTAGAAGCAATCCGTTGGGCTTTACACAATTATAATCTAATGCAAATAATGGCTGAAAATGCCCAATTAAGAGTCAAATATTTTTCAGAGGATAAAATGCTTAAACAAACCTTAGATTTATTACAAAACTTAAGCTATACTTAAATAATTATGGCTAATTATCTCGCAAATGATAATGATCATTTAGTCTCAGTAATTATCCCTGCTTACAATGCTGAGAGATTTATTGAGAGAACTTTAAAATCAGTTCTGGCTCAAACTTATCATAATCTTGAAGTAATAGTAGTTGATGATGGCTCTCAAGATCGAACTGCACAGATAGTTCAGTCAATTGCTCAAGAAGATCGGCGAGTTAGGCTGTTGCAACAGCCTAATGCTGGAGTAGCAGCAGCGCGTAACTTAGGAATTCAAAAGTCTAGAGGAGAATTTGTTGCGCCAATTGATGCAGATGATATTTGGTATCCTCAGAATATAGAAAAACAGGTAAAATGTATAATTGAATCTGATTCTTCAGTGGGTCTTGTATATTCTTGGTCAGTTGATATTAATGAAGATGATTTTCTGACTGGCGGGTTTCATGCTTCTGAACAGAAAGGAAAAGTTTATCTACCATTATTATGCCGTAATTTTATAGGTAATGGTAGTGCTGTTTTAATCCGCCGTACTTGTTTAGAAAAAGTGGGTGGCTATAATAATGAACAGTTAAAAGATGAACATTCTCATGGTTCTGAAGACTGGGAACTTTACCTGCGTATTGCTGAATCTTATCAATTTGGAGTAGTACCAGAATTTCTTATTGGATATCGTAAAACTTCTTTGAGTACATCTTATAAGGATGCATCTATGGTCAAATTTTATGAGTTACTGATGCAGATGGTTCGGCAAAAACATCCAGAAATTCCTGAGCAAATTTATCATTGGTCTGGTAGTAACTTTTATCTTTATTTAGCTTATCAAAGTTTTCACTCCAGCAAACATTCCAATAGTTTAGCTTGGTTGTATAAATCTTTACAGCTAGATTTAAGCATGACTCTTTTACGTCACGATATCTATATTCTAACTCTGAAAAATTTATATCAAATTTTTATACAATATATAAAATCTGGTTTTTTATCTAAACATTTTTATCATGATGAAATAGAAAGCAGTTATACAAAAAAAACTATAAATCTTACTTTAAATGATATGTATAAACTGGTCAAATTCAGGGAATTAGTTCCTTACAAGCTGTATGAAAAATACCGCTTCCAAAAATTGGATAAAAACTAATAATTGTTAAAATTTCGCAGCAAATTACTTTGACTTTATCTATGACTATTCCTAAAATTCGGACTCTTTTTATTACAAAAATGACATATCCGCCATTAGGTGGTGTGCCGATGCGTAATTGGCAAAATATTAATATAATGATGAATTTTGGCCCGGTTGCGGTATTTTCAGTGTATAATGAGGACTCTAGCAATGAAGCGATTGAAGGTGTAACTATCTGGCATCATTATAATGTTGCTAAACATCCTTCACTTTGGCTAAGGTTACAACGTGGTATTTGGTGGTTACGCCTACTAGGATTAAATGATTACTGGGCATATCTCCAGCCTGCGGCAGCACAATTAAATGAGATAATGAAAAGCTTTCAGCCTGATGTAGTCATCATTGAGGAATTATGGCTATATCACTATTTATCAGTTGTGCAAAAATATCAATGTCAAATAATTTTTGATGAACATAATGTGGAAGCGTCTCTTTTTGAAACAATTAGATGTTCTGTTTCCAGTGTCAGAAGTTGGGCTAGAAAAAAACTGCATCTCCCGCAAATCAAGTTTACAGAAAATGATTTAATTAGAAAATCCGCTCAAGTATGGGTTTGCAGCAAGCAAGATAAAAATTCGTTAGAAAAATTATATGGTGCAATTCCTCATAGTTATTTAGTGCCTAATGGGATTAATTTAAAATATTATGATTGTGTAGGTTTGGGTGAATGTGAACCATCCATTGGATTAGAAAAAAGTCAATTAAATATCCTATTTACTGGTCATTTTGGCTATGTTCCAAATAGCGAAGCTGCTGAGTTATTAATTAACCAAATCTATCCAAAACTTCTCGAAGTCTATCCAGATAGTCGCATGCTATTAGTAGGACGTGGTGCAACTCAATTTATGTATGATGCAGCGCAACAAAATTCTAATATTATCGTCACAGGAGAGGTGGAAGATATTCGACCTTATCTAGCTGGTGCAAGTGTCATGGTTGTGCCTCTTTATAAAGGAGGGGGAACAAGGTTTAAAATTTTAGAAGCCTTTGCCGCAGGTTGTCCGGTAGTCAGTACCACTAAAGGCGCTGAAGGTTTAAACGCTGAAAATGGTGTGCATTTATTACTCGGAGATGATGTGGACAGTATGACTAAGGCTATTGTCAAACTGTGGTTAGATCGTGCCTTACAGGAAAAATTGGCAAATAATGCTTATGATTTAGTACAATCAAAATATTCTTGGGAAGCGGTAGCTGAAAATATTAAATTCGCTATGGCTGATTTAAGCAAACATAAACAATTTTAAATTATTTATGTTTGCTTAAATCAGCCCAACAAGTTATTATATTCCTTGTTGATGTAATTAATTATATTTTTAATATAGTGGGAATTGAAGTAATTATTATCTTGGGCAATATTCACAGAAATGAAGTAAAAAATAGTATAATTAAATTAAGAAATCACAAATAACAGTCAACTAGAGTTTATCAGTATAGAATTATGCACTTTATTGTCACTGGCGGAGCGGGTTTTATTGGATCTCACGTTACCGAACAGCTTTTATCAGAAGGCTACAGCGTCACAGTCGTTGATAATCTGACGACAGGTCGGCTACAAAATTTAACCAAACATCCTCGGAGCAAATTCCTCAAAAAAGACGTTTCTGCCTGTAAACCGGAAGATTTTCCAGAGCAAATTGATGGTATTGCCCATTTAGCTGCGACTCCCTCGGTAACAGAATCTTGGTTGCATCCCCTAGAGGCTCATCATAACAATATTTCTGCAACGATTTCTGTAATTCAGCTAATTCAGGCTTTAAAGATTCCTCGTCTCGTTTTTGCCAGTTCTGCTGCTGTTTACGGTAACCCTATTCAAGTGCCGATCTCAGAAGATCATCCTACTTCCCCGCTTTCTCCCTACGGCTTGCAAAAACTGGTGTGCGAACAGTATGCCAATTTGTTTGCAAAATCCTTTGATTTTTCCTTTGTAGGGTTACGCATGTTTAACGTGTTTGGTCCCCGCCAAGTTCCTAACTCGCCCTACTCTGGAGTGATTTCGATTTTTGTCTCAGCTATGCAGCAGAATTTACCGATTAGTATCTATGGGGATGGGACGCAAACGCGGGATTTTGTGTATGTTAAGGATGTGGCGATCGCATTTACCAAAGCCTTAACCCTCTCCCTTGCTCCTGGTTCGTGCTTAAGTTGTAATTTAGGCACCGGAAAAGCAGTAACTCTGCTTCAGCTTGTTGATATTTTAAAAGGTCACTTTCCTGACTGGAAATCACCAGTTAGATTTGCCCCTGCACGTTTAGGTGACATCCAACATTCACTCGCTGATATTTCCAAAATATCTTCTGTTCTCAACTTTGTTCCTCAGTGGTCTTTAGAGTCAGCTATGCCATTTTTAATCGCCTCATTTTCGGAATAATTATTGGCTTGACTGTAATTAAAACGAGCAATTTACTAATTAACTCAAGTTGCTAGTTACATCCCTTGGCAAATCAACCCGGTTTCAAGGAATTATCGGGGGTTTGACGCTAAAGAAACCCGGTTTCAAGGAATTATCGGGGGTTTGACGCTAAAGAAACCCGGTTTCAAGGAATTATCGTGGGTTTGACAGCGAGAAATTAACTCTGAAACCGGGTTTCTGACGCCAAATCACCTTTGTTTCTGACTGGGGTAATGGGTAATTGTCAAGAGTAGACTGCCAATCAATCCAATTACCAATTACCAATTACCAATTACCAATGTCACAACTTATAACTAGCAACTTGAGTTAATTAATGTGTAGGTTAGGTTAAGCTACAGTAGAAATAAAAGGTAACAGGATCGTGAGTAACAAGCCATTAGTCTCTGTCATCACTATATTCTGGAATGAAGAGAAGTTTATCGAGGAAGCAATTGAGAGCGTATTTGCCCAAACCTATGACAACTGGGAACTCTTGCTTGTAGACGATGCCTCTACCGATGGGAGTGCTGCAATCGCTCGTCGCTATGCAGACCAACACTCGGAGAAGGTATACTATCTCGAGCATGAGGGTCGCCAAAATCGAGGCATGAGTGCTTCGCGCAACTTAGGTGTTCGTCATGCTAAGGGTAAGTATATCGCTTTCTTAGACGGTGATGATGTTTGGTTGCCCAATAAACTTGAACAGCAGGTAGCAATCCTGGAATCCAACCCTGAGGCTGCGATGCTCTATGGGCGTACTCAATTTTGGTACAGTTGGACGGGGGATGCTGAAAGCCTCAAAAAAGGCGACCATTTAACCCGATTGGGGATCAAATCCAATACACTGGTGAAGCCGCCAAATCTGCTCAAACTCTTTTTACAAGATGAAAGCACCAAAGCATCTAGCTCTAGTGTCCTGATAAAGCGCGAAGTATTTGAAAAGATCGGTGAATTTGAAGAGACTTTCCGCGACCTGTACTCAGACATGGTTTTTTATACCAAAGTCTATCTTCAAGAACCTGTATTTGTGGCAGGTAGTTGTTGGGACAGGTCTCGACATCACTCAAAGAATAGCTCGATTATCTCAGTAAAAACAGGGAAAATCTATTCAGATCGTCATAATTTCCTCAAATGGCTAGAACAGTATTTGTTAGAACGCGATGCCAAAGATACTGCGGTCTGGCAGGCTCTCCAAAGTCAGCTGTGGGCTTGCCAACATCCGATACTATTTCGTTTGTTACAACTTGTCCGAGATCCCATCAAGTTTATCAAATGGTTAGAGAGACAAATAGAAACGCCGAGACAGCTAGTCCCCCTCCTGCTTTGGCTAAAAACTCAAAAACAGACTTATAAACATTGGCCAGCAGTGGGTTGGGTGAATTTGGGCAGCTTGCAACGCTTGACCCCCATCAGCTCAGTTTTTGGCATCGACCGAGGACAGCCGATTGACCGATACTATATTGAGAACTTTCTTGCTAGTCATGCGGATGACATTCGAGGTCGCGTGCTGGAGATTGGAGATCCCTACTACACAATGAAATTTGGGGGTCAGCGTGTCATCCGCAGCGACGTTCTGCACGCCGTAGAAGGTAACCCCTATGCAACTATTGTCGGCGATTTAGCTGAGGCAGACTCTATTTTATCCGATACCTTTGACTGCCTGATCCTGACACAAACGCTTCAATTTATTTACGATTTGCGAACTACTTTGAAGACGATCTATCGCATCCTGAAACCAGGGGGAGTTGCGCTAGTAACTCTTCCAAGCATTACCCAACTCTGCGATTCTCAATGGAATAATTGCTGGCACTGGGGTTTCACAAGTGTATCTGCACAGCGGCTGTTTGAAGAAGTTTTTCCCAAGGATAACGTTCAGGTGGAAACTTATGGAAATGTGCTGGCAGCTACTGCCTTTTTGCAAGGACTGGCAGCTCAGGAACTGAAAAAACAAGCGTTGGATTACCGCGACCCTAGTTACCAAGTTTCAATCGTAGTTAGAGCTGTCAAATCAGAAATAACACGATGAAGATACTTGGAAGTAGCCTGCATAGAGCCGTTGGGCGGATACAAAAATGATTTGTGTCATCTAACCCACATTCCGCACCCTCAACTGTCACAATCGGTTTTTTCGGAATTATAGGCAAGAACCGCGTAACTTTTGAGACTGTTTAACCTAGAAAATATTCTTCCTGTTGCCTGTTGCCAGATGAGCTTTTGCCTAAAAATCTGTAGTATGACACTTGAGGGTGCGGAATTTAAGTTTTAATTGCTTCTTTTTCACGTAATTCCTGTCGGTTCAATTCTCGTTTTTCCGCACAAACCCGGCTTTAATTCCCCGCTCTGGATCGCGCAGTTTTACATAATCTTCAATCTTAAACCCACAAGGTAATTCTGATCTCCAACATAGACTCCCAGGCTTGGGAGAAAAATAGGTTATACCGTTTACTTGTTTTCGTAATAATTCTCCTTTGGGTAGCTGAGGTGGTAAAAGAAGTTGCGATTGAGTTGCTTTATTAAACAATAAAATGCTAGTCAGGGTCGCTAAAGAAAGAGTAACTCCCAGAAAAACTTTCCTAAAATCTCTGCTTTGATAATAAGAAGTAAATCTCTCGGCAATTTGATGCCAAATCTGACCCAACTTTTTTCGGCAATAGATAGCCATTGATAAAGCAGGCAGAATAATTAAATACCCCAGTGCAAATCTGAAAAAAGGCGCTGTGAACATTAAAAATGTAATTCCTGAAGCGGCTAATGCTATTAACCAAAGTTGTCCCCGACTTTGATGATTTGCGCTTCGCACGATGTGGATAGAACATAGAATTGAGATGATAATTAGCAAAGCCATGACTTGGTGTAATTTGGCATCATTAAACCACTGCCACAACAACCAGAAAATAGAATTTTTTTCTGGTTGTTGTGATGCATACCAGGTTGTCCACTCATGAGTACCTTTGGCAGCACCCTTGGCTGCTTTTGCTGTTAAAGACCAAGGTAAATCGACGCACAAAAAAGTTGAGGGAAAAACCGGGCATCCAGAGGTAATAATTCCGAAACTAAACATGGGTAAAAGCAGCAAAACAGTTAGAGCAACACCCATCAAAATTCGTCGGAAATTCAATCCTTTGCCGACAACATAAAAAATCCCTGATATAAATAATAAAGGTAGGGCAGTTGGCTTCATTGTCACTGCCCCAACCGAAAGAATTATTGGTATCGTTTTAGCATCTAAAATATTTTTCACTTCCTGTAATGGCAACGTTCTGGGATGGGAAATTATCAAAATTGCCCAAGCTATAACTAGAGTGAAAAAAAGGATAGGTAAATCGGGGGACGGCGATACCAAAATCACCGCCATCAGATTATTTTTAGCGACGAATGGTAAAATAATAACCGCATATATTAATCCGAACCAATCGCTTATTTGTGCTTGATTTGTGAAAGTTTGCGCTAGACAAATTAGGAAATGCAATAAAGCGATTAAAAAGACAAAACCATTGGCGAGCGCACTGACGCGAGAATCGAAAATATCAGCATTCCAAGGGGCTGAAAATGCAAACCAGGATGAGGTAAAACCCAGGTTGCTATGAACCAGCGCTAACCCTGGAACAGCGCCAAATTGAGCTAACCATTTAATCGCACCATAATGGTAAAGACCCGTGTCAATCCACGTTACCTGTCGAGTGGTTAAAGCAGCGACACCGAGGGCTGAAATCAAATATCCGAAAATTAACCGGGGAGATAGGTTGGATATAAGCGCAAAAAGTTCATTCCAGGTTTTTTGTAATAAAAAAGACCCTAAAATAAGAGACAAAATAATAATTCCCCCCACCGAGGGAGATAAGGGAAGGACTAGGGATGTTGCCAGCAGGGAAATTGCCAGGATAACTACTCCCAGCCAAACTGAAATTGTAAAGCGATCGCCTACTCGCTCAAAACAATCTGCTCGCAACAAATTTAGCAAAGCCGTTCCAATCGAACAGCAAGCAATAATCAGTAAGGTCCAAGCAAAAATAAAGTAGAGCATTGGGGATTGGGGATGGATGAATATAGGATTATATTGCCCAATCTGGGGCGCGAAAATTAACATCATATCAAATCCGGTTGCATCGGAATGATCGGCCTTTCTTGGTAATTGCTAATTGCTAATTGCTAATTGGGAAAAAGCCCCTACAGGTCGTAATTCCTTAGCAACCGCAAACGATATCATTTGGGATCATCTCAAAATTTACGCCCCACCCGATGCCCAAGGATCGGATGGGGTCTAAATTTGGTCAAGAACACAGGACACTGACTATCTAGGTCTGTAACCAGTATCCTGAATATAATCGCGACTGGCGCGCGCCGGATCGACCCCTTCGTTGCGAACCCGACGCCGCAAGTCACCGATATCTGGAGATGCTTTCACCGCTTCATCGCCGCTAATCTTGCCCATTAGCACCAAATCGCACAGTGCTTGGTTGAGAACTTGCATTCCCTCATCGGAACCATTTTCGATTAAGTGGAAAGCTTCTTCATCGTTACCCTTAGCGAGGAAATCTTGCATCGCCGGGGTATTGATTAAGATTTCGTGCGCCGCACAGCGCCGACCATCGGTTGTCTGAAGCAAGATTTGGGCAACGACTGCTATCAACGCCTCGGCAATCATGATCCGCTTCGATTGCTGTTCATCTGGATTATAGACGTTGAGCAAACGATTAACGGTATTGATGGCGCTGTTGGTGTGCAGGGTTCCGAATACCAAGTGACCTGTTTGGGCAGCTTTGAGCGCGGTGTCAATCGTAATCCGATCGCGCATTTCCCCAATCAATATCACATCCGGGTCTTCCCGCAACACCGCCCGCAGCGCATCGTGGAAATCGTGGGTGTGCAAACCTACTTCCCGCTGCGATATCAGGCACTTTTGCGACGTGTGTACAAACTCGATCGGGTCTTCAATTGTAACGATGTGTTTACTCATCGTCTCGTTCATGTAGCGAATCATCGCCGCAATCGAAGTTGATTTCCCCGAACCCGTCGGTCCCGTTACCAGAATCAGTCCCTGGGGGCGCTGTACGATATCCTTCATCACCAAGGGCAATCCCAAGCTATCAATCGAAGGTACATCCAACGGGATTAACCGCAGCACCAGCGCGCCACCCAACAGCGCTTCAAAACAGTTCACCCGACAGCGCACCAAACCGGGGTAGTAAATCGCCGTATCCAGTTCGTGGGTGTCGGCAAAGGTTTGCCGTTGCTTAGGCGTCAAAATTTCAGCTAGATACTGTTCAAACAACTCTGGCGTCACTTTATCGTGATTTCCCAGCGGCATCATCTGACCCCGTATCCGATATCGAGGCACTTCTCCCACCCGGATGTGAATGTCAGAAGCTTGCTGACTAGCTGCGTGCCTCACCATCCGTTCAATAGATGGTACCATCTGGCGCTGGCGGGGTGGTTGTGGCTGTGCTTGAGCAGGAGGCACTGGTGGTGGCTCAGATTCGTTAAACCGGGTGCGAGGTGTTGTTGAACCGTTCATCGTCTTTTTGTTTTGGCTAGCATGTAAACTGAAACTGGTAGACCTGCCTGGAGGAGCTATAAAAACGGTAATGCTGACTAAAAAGTTCAAGCACCAATGCACAGGCCAGTCGTAGCTCTATTCAAATTCTATTCAGTGTAAACACGGTTGTGGTATTTTCTTTTGCATTTTATTCAAAATTTTTGTTACAAAAATTACAGATTTATATCTGATTATCTGCTATGAAAATCGTTGCTCGGATGGCAGACTGGTTAGAAACCCGCTGGGTGAACCCCGCTTACAACGGTTGGGTGTTTTTAGGGTTCGCGCTGAGCTTCTTTGGTTCTGCGATCAATACAATGGCTGGATGGCTTTATGTGATCAGCGGGATTAGTTTTGCGCTGTTGATAATGGCGGCGGTGTTACCCGCGCGATCGCTCAAAGGCATCTCTATCCAACGATATCCCATCCCACCCATCAGCGCTGGCGACCACCTCAACATTGAATTAGAAATCAAAAATCAGAGTAACCAACCGAAAACCCTGCTGCAAGTCCAAGATACAATCCCTTTTATCCTGGGTCAGCCGGTACAACAAGTCATCGAAACCATAGCACCCCAAGAAAGTTACCGCTGGGTTTACCATTACCCTACCACCCGCCGGGGCGTATATCACTGGCATACAGTACAGTTAAGAACTGCAACGCCTTTAGGTTTATTTTGGTGTCGGCGACAGCGCCAAGTTGCAGCGACGGCAATCGTTTATCCTACCGTATTGTCCTTGACGAGCTGTCCGCTGATGGATGAAATGGGACAACAAGAAACGCCACAATATTACAGCCGCGATCGCCGCTCTAAATCTACCACCGAAGACTTGACGCGATCGCTCAGACCCTACCGTTGGGGCGACCCCATCCGCCTCGTCCACTGGAAAACCAGCGCCCGTTACGGCGAATTGCGGGTGCGCGAATTAGAAGTCTTTACTGGCGGACAAGAACCCCTGATTTGTCTCGATAGTGCATTCGCTTGGCAGAAAGAAGACTTTGAAAGCGCCGTCATCGCCGCCGCTTCGCTTTACTTCTACGCCAGTCGCTGTCAGTTAAACGCTAAACTCTGGACAGCAGGAACTGGTTTAGTACATGGCAACCGCGTTGTTTTAGAAGCGTTGGCATCTGTGGAAGCACCAGAAGAAGCAACGGCAAATAATTTACCCAATCAACCCTTAATTTGGCTGACGCAAAACCCGCAAACCCTTAAAACTCTTCCCGCCGGGAGTCGATACATCCAGTGGCCTTCACGAGTATTAACTCAGGAGAAAAGTAGCTTCCATCAAGACCGATCCGGCTACATAATCAATCCAGAACAATCGCTGCAACTGCAATTGCAATCCCCTCTAAGGTAGATTGTTCGTAGCAATCGCTTGATCGCTAATTCGTTGCTAATTGCTAATTGCTAATTGCTCATGGAAATATTCTCCAGCTTTACCATTAGCCATTAGCAATGAACAAATGCATAAAGCATTTACATTTGTCAAGTCCCAAAAAATAGGTATATTTTATCATTTGGCTAATTTTATTGAATTGTTACTGGCTGGACAAAGCTTAGAGAGATCTCTATGGACTAGAAGCACTACGATAGAATTCAAGATATCGAGAGAGCGCGATCGCCATGAACACTGCCGAAACCGAAAGCAACGTATCAACGGACAAAAATCTAGAAGCAATGCGGAAATTCTCCGAACAGTACGCCAAAAGTACCGGAACTTATTTCTGCGTTGACCCCGCCGTCACAGCGGTGGTAATTGAAGGACTGGCGAAGCACAAAGACGAACTTGGGTCACCCCTTTGTCCCTGTCGTCACTACGAAGACAAAGAAGCCGAAGTCAAAGCCGCCTTCTGGAACTGTCCTTGCGTTCCCATGCGCGAACGCAAAGAATGTCACTGCATGTTATTCCTCACTCCAGACAACGACTTCGCTGGTCAAACCCAGGAAATTTCCATCGCAACAATCAAAGAAGTAAGAGGCAGCATGGGATAAACTTGAAATAATTTTAGATTTTAGATTTTAGATTTTGGATTGAATAAATTGAGCCAATTTTAAATCTGAAATCTTCAATCTTAAATCTGAAATTTTCATTATGAGCGAAACCGTGCCGCAACAATTCTCCGAAGGCGTAGAACAATTTAACCAAGGAGAATTCTACGCCTGTCACGATACACTTGAGGCTCTGTGGATGGAATCTACAGAGCCAGATAAAACCTTTTATCAGGGCATCTTGCAAATAGCAGTTGCCCTCTATCATTTAGGTAACAAAAACTGGCGGGGAGCCGCAATTTTATTAGGAGAAGGTATTAATAGATTGCGGTATTACCAGCCAATTTATGCTGATATAAATGTAGAAGAATTAATTGTACAAAGTAGCGATTTATTAATAGCTTTACAACAAAGCGGCTCCGAAAATATCGGTGAATTTGTCGAATATTTCCAAAAAAATGGCACTTATAGGGGCAGCGATGGAGATTTGCCAGTGCCAAAAATACTGAAAGTAATGCCGGGTTAAATTAGTTCTCTTTGTTAGGTGTCAAGTTTTCTATGGCGATTGTTGTTGGTGTGCTTGATGCAATTCCAGGAATTGGAGCCACGTTGGGCGTAATTATCGCTCTTCTGTCACTCTGATGAGAGTATAATTAGGGAAAACAGCTTATGGATAAGCCACGTCCAGCTCGACAAACCCTCAATTTTGTAGATGTATATGGCGCTGACATCTGAAATCTGTTTTCAGATGTCAGAAGTTTTGAGGCTTTTAAACATCTGCATATAGGGATGATATCTGAGCAAATGGGATTTGAAATAGAATTGATACTAGCAGATAGTTTGTCCGGAGAAAGTGAAACGACTTTTTTAGGATGCTTAGAAGAATTAAAACTGAATTTTATTGTAGCTATTAGAAGTAACCATGGTGTCTGGTTGCCTCATGAACAGAAGGTTGGACAGAACCGTTGGCGCACGGCTGTTGCGGCTAATTTGTAAGCGGTTTGCATGTCGATCATGGCGTTCACCTCCTTAATTTTTAGACCTCTGGCAAAAGTTCTGTTCAGATCGTTTGAAGGGCGGGCGGGACGCCCACCCCACAAGAAATTTTCTATTTTTGTGGGGTGGGCATCCTGCCTGCCCCAGTTATTTTTGCCAGAGTTATTTTATGTTTTATCCGGCTTTTGCTGGTTTTTGGTTTGGATTTTTTTTGCTATTTCTTGGGGCGATACGTAGGTTTTTTCAGCGGGATATTCTTGGGCGAGTTGCTGTTGGACTGCTTGCGCGATCGCTTGATAAACTTCTTTCAGTTCGCTCATAACATTACCTCCAAATTGATTGGCGTTTCCGTGGGAAAAGCTTTATGCTAGTTTGATGGTTGTCGGTAAATTTGTTTCTGGATCTATCTCCCCCTGAAAATTCTCGCCGTAATAAGCGGCTGCAATTGTAATTTTACCAATGATGTGACGGTTAAACTCTGCCAATTCTTCAGCAGGAACCCACAATTCCTGATGAATTCGGCTACCAACAGTTTGAACTTCAAACCTGTTTGCGTAATTGTCTTCGACTTCAAACTTAGTCACGAAGCCAGCAAAACTATTAGTTTTTGTATTCCAGTTTCGTGCAATCTGTTCGGCATATTCAAAATTGAGTACTGGATAAAAAATCGGCTGTTCGGGAAGACGAGGGGGAAATGCTTTAAAGTCGGATTGAGCGATTAGTTCGAGTTCTTTTAATCCGACAGGACGGTAGAGTATCATTTGGTATTAATCGCTAAAACACAGCTACAAGCTTTGAATCTATCTTTTGTGCTTTGAAAGAATGCTTATAAATTCATTTACTACAGCTTGTGGTTGGTTGTAGCAATTGTCAGCAGGGTAGTGTTCAATACATAGAATTCCTGATTTTTTAAACCAAGCATCCTTTTGCTTATCTTGCTCATACCTATTTTGGTGAAAAGAAATCTCCAAGATTCCAAATGTTCCATCTAAACACACTAAAAAGTCTACTTCTCTATGGTCTTCATAAATATTTCCCGTTTCATGCCTGACAGCTAGAGGTAGCGGAAAGAACAATACTCCACAAGCTTCTAACTCTTGTGCAATCCTAATTTCTGATTGGGAGGCAAACTTCATTTCGTTATAAACAATAGGTTCTTTGCCTTTTCGGGCAAAAACCTTCTCAGTTACAAGCGCTTGGTTCAAATCTTTTGACTTTGCAATTAGAAATTTAATAGTTTTCTGCCAGTTCTCTTCTACCTCCAGCAAATTAACTCTGTAGTTAACGGGAAAATCAGTCATATCGTCCCAAACATAACCTTGAGCAATGGAAAAAAAATACTGTTTGATAACTTTTTGCATGTCCTCATCCCTTGTAACTATTAAGTGGAAACTAAGTGGTAAATAGATTGAAAGACCTGAAATATACGGACGATTTAAGTATTCATCCCATGATTCCTCGAAAGATAATTCAGCATCAACAATAATTGCTGCACAGTCGTTCCAGCCGCCCTCAATTAAGGCTTGAACCCAAGTTCGGTGTAATTTTTCTAAAAATTCTGAATCTGACATCAAAAATTGCTTCCAGAAGGTTGTAGGGTGGGCAGTGCCCATCGGCTTTACTGATGAGCATTACCACATTCTAACCCTACTTATCATCCCGCACGGGTAGCGGTGTATCCAGAATTTCCATCAGCAATTCTAGTCACGATGGACGAGATAGCATTGGGACGAGGTTCGGTAGCGAGTAGTAGATTGGTGCTAGTTTATTAAGTAGGGTGCGTTAACGAAGTGTAACGCACCATTTAGGTTGGTGCGTTACGGCGCGGATTTTCATTTTTTGCCCAAGTATCAACATTAAATGCCGCGCCTAACGCACCCTACTTTTTACTCAATATCTTCGCCTAGTACAAAGCGGACAAAGCGACGAACTTGGATGTTTTCGCCGAATTGAACTTGAGCTTGCTTCACCAGATCTTCTACTGTCATACTTTGATCGCGAATGTATGGCTGATCCATCAAAGACATTTCTTTGAGACGTTTTTCAATTCGCCCTTGAACAATTTTTTCTTTGATGTTTTCTGGTTTGTTCTTTAAGTCATCCCGTCCCATTTCGATTTGTTTTTCTTTTTCGACAACTTCTGGTGGGATGTTTGCTACTTTAACGTACTCGACGTTTGTACAAGCTGCAACTTGCATGGCGATGTTTCGCACTAAAGTTTGAAACTCGTCGCTGCGCGCTACAAAGTCAGTTTCGCAGTTGACTTCTATCAGCACGCCGACTGTATTACCAGTATGAATGTAGTAGCCAATCATTCCTTCTGTTGCAGAGGAAAGTTTTGTAGGAGTGAAGCCCATGTTGTTTTGCCGCATCCATTCAATCGCTTTGGTAATATTACCATTGGTTTGTTTAAGCGCTTTTTTGCAATTCATCATGCCTGCACCAGTTTTTTGACGCAGTTCTTTGACGAGTTTTACTGATATTTCCGTCATTTTGTTTTTCTTTACTTGATTGACAATTTTTATCGCTAAGTGATAGGTAACGAGTATTGCACGGGAGCCGGGGCGGGTTTATAGCGGTTTGCAGCCGTATAAGGTACGGCTTTGTTTGTGTAGCGGCAGCGTTAACGCTGCCGCTACACAAACAAAGCCATTTGGCTTTCCCTCACCCCATTGCAATCCGCTATATCTAATATGTCTGTTTGAGCCACATATTGTTTGTAAAACCCGCCCCTACACCAACCCTTAATATACGATGTCGAATCTAGCGCGCATCATATAACCGATGACTAATTTGATTGAGCAATAACCCCTTTCCCACCCTCACCAATATCAATAAACCAGTACGCGGTAGTAACTTTAACAATGCCCTGTACGCTTGTAACAATACTGGGCTTAACTTGTGACGACGGGGATCGAACCCGCTAGGCATTACCCCTAATGCCCACCAATTACCAACTGATACCAGTTGGCGGGTTGTACTCGCTTCTATTGCATTGGCTACCAACTTGCTCAATCGATTAGTTCAGTATTCCAATTAGCTGTTTGAATTCTAGTATCTAACTCGCGGCACTGTCTAGAGAGTTGATCCATTTGCCTTTGCAGTTCGGCAATATTGACCGTACTTAAGGTTTTGATTTCAGCGGCACTATAGCGAGCTTGTTTAGCTGCGGCTGCATTAATTAGAGAATCATATACACTCCGTTTTAGCAAGAGCGTATCTCGCTGTGCCAAACTATCTGATAACGTCATGCCATCGGCTAGAGTTGTCTGTGAATTGGTTTTGTTGATTCGCTTAATCAAGTCGTTGAGTTCATTGACTGCTGCCTCTAATTCGGCAATCAAAGCTTGGGGATTTTCTGGGGGTTGTTCTCCGTCTTGAACTTGAGCGCTTCTAACCAGTCTTTGCCTTAATTGCTCAATTCTTTTTTGACAATCTGCTCTCAATATTAAAGCTTCTGCTAGTTTCATAGTCTTGGATTTGATAAAAGCAACTAGGGGGGGGCGGGTTTATCTAAATTGTCTGTAACAAGCACGCATTATCTGTAAAACCCGCCCCTACACCCATCAAAATATACAATAACTCTTCAAGCGGACATGATATTAGCTAGGATTGAGAATCCCGGTAACTTTCGCGAAACCGGGATTCTAGAGTTCAATCTACTTATCTTCCCGCACGGGTAGCGGCGTATCCAGAATTTCCATCAGCAATTCTAGGCGCGATGGACGAGATAGCATTGGAACGAGGTTCGGTAGCGAGTAGTAATCACCTGCGAAGGTGAAGGTATCTACTTGCACTTGCTTTTGCTTTAACTGGTTTTCGACGTAATTGCTGGTGCTACCTACCTTAACAATTACCACGTTGGGCATTACTGCCAAATCGCGACAGTAATTGTCGTAAACGTTAGCAAAATAAGGTGCAGAGTTTTCGCCTTCATCTGTTACTAAAATGATTTGTTCTACCCACTGCTTTTTGAGACGCATTGCTTCCAAAGCACAACCGATGCTAGTACCGCCTCCTGCTTTGATATGCTCGAAAGCACGCTCCCAATCGCTTAATTCAGTACCGTTTGCTGTTACTGGATAAGGTACGGTGTCGAAGGCGTAGACGAACAATCCTGCTTCGGTAATGCCGGAAATTAAAGCAGAGAGTCGCTTACCAATTTCAATGGCATTTTCCATCGAACCCGATTTGTCTATTAGCAAACCCGTTGCTTTGGCAATTTTACCGCGCTTTTTAATTTGCTCGTCGGTGACTTTTTCTAGTTTGGCGGCGGTTTGTGCATCCAATTCGGTGACGTTGGCGGCGACTTTTGCTTTGTAGGCGGAGATGCGATCGCTCTTCTGTGCCTCTTCCAGTTTGCCATCAATCAGCGCCTTCACCTCTGGATGTTCCATTGCACCCCGATCTTTGAGCGACTTGAGGTTATTGATCGCCTCTTGCGGCGACATCGAGTTAATCAGCGCTACCAATACCGTCGGCGTCACTTGCTTTACCGCACCGATGGCGATGGTGTAAGGAATATTATGCTCGACGATTAGATTTGCTTGTTCTGCGGGTGTCGCCGCCTTCGCTAGCTGCTTGAGAACAAACGCGAGACTATCTTCTGGCGGTGCATCTTTGAACAGAACCGCATCTGCACGCACATTGGGCTTAATGTGCAATGTCGCGTATAGGTGCTTCATCGCCTTGCGTCCCCGCAGTGCGGCGCGGTCAAAAAATGCCGGGTTCTTTTCCCGTTCTTTGAGATAGCGCGTTACCGCTGTGCGTGCAGAACGAGGCATTTTGTTGCGATGCTGCTTCATGAAGTCTACAATCCGCGATACTTCATAAGGCGGGAACTGTTGCAACATGACAAAACCTGCATCGCGATGTTCGGTTAAATTGCTGGTGAGCAAGTTACCGACGAACACTTCTTTGTGGTCGCGCACGTCGCCGTTGTGCTGATACCAAACTGCTAAATGTCCGTAAAAAATTGGGTCTAGTTCTACTATTAATTTGTGAATTTCTGCGACTTGCTCTAACTTGCGGTGGGGTGTGGTGAGCAAGCTATTTAGCATTTCTAAACGCAGGTCGCGTTCTGCTGTATTCATGGCTACCTCCTGAAATGATTGCAGATTTCAGATTTTAGATTTCAGATTTAGAATTTGAAATCTAAAATTGACTGGAGATAGTTGTCGCACGCTTGCGAGTGAAAGGTCACCGCGCAAGTTAAAAGAGCTTTTTTTGCTAAATAAACTGACAAACCAGTCTATCCTGTATGTATGCTCTATCAGTTGGGGCGCGGCGACAACTACCATTGTAGATTCAGCTTTTGCTTTAAAAGCGGCCATCTTTTGGTTTAAGTCACATTGCTCGTGGACAGCTTATGCTTCTACTTTGTCCAGCTTATGGTTCAAGTAACAACCGTTGGATGGAAGGCTGAGTGTAAAGATGTTTCCATTCAATTAGTTTCCCCAGCGAGTGGGGACTCCAACTCCTGAAAATTCCGAGTGATTTTGATGCTGTTTTGTTTCCATTCAATTAGTTTCCCCAGCGAGTGGGGACACAATCACAATTAGAAGCGACTACGCAAGTTTTTCGTTGATGGCTGCTTTTTACTCCGGTTGAATTTGAATTCCGGCGATTTTATCATCTTTTGTCAATCCGACGGTGAGCAGTAAAACATTATCTTGATAATTACGATACGTCACTCGGTAACGATAAAGTCTAACTTCGCCTTGTTCAGTGCGTTCAACCAGTTGCAGGTCAACAAATGTGCCGAGCGATTTAAGAAAATCTCCGGCTTGTTTGTTTCTGTCGGGAAACAGAGCAGTAGCGGCTTCGGGTGTGAAAAGCTCTCGTGAAACAGTTCCGTCAACTGTTTTTTGCAAAACTTCTTTGACAAACGCGGTTACTTTCGGCTCTTTGTCTTCAATCGAAGAAAGTGCGGGCAGTGCAACGGCGGGGCTATAAATCGCGGCGACACCGCGAGCCAGTTTTTCTTCGCTTGCCTCAATCAAATTAGCAAAAATTACTACTGTCAGCTTCTCGTCAGGATAGCGCACAATAAAAGATTTAAAGCCCTGCCACGCGCCGCCGTGTTCGATGATTCGCTTGCCATTGGCTTCGCCCAGCCCCCACCCAAAGCCGTAAGGATGAGTTTTTCCATTGTTTAATTTAACGGGTGTCCACATTTGTTCGAGAGTTGTTTTCTTAAGCAGTTTCTCGCCGTAAAGCGCGGCATCCCATTTCGCCATATCGTAAACGGTGAGATAAAGCGCACCGTCGGCGGTGGTATTAACAGACGGCGAAACCCATTGCTGATTTTTGAGTTCGCCTTTGACCAACATATAACCTGCGGCGCGGTTCGGAATAATATCGTCTTCGTTGATAATTCGCGCAGTCGTCATACCGAGCGGCTTAAAAACACGCTCTTGCAGGAAATCGCCGTAAAACTTGCCTGAAACTTTGTTGATTAAAATGCCAAGCGTGACATATCCCATATTGCTGTAATCCCAGTTCTCGCCGGGTTGAAATGCGAGCGGCGCAGCTTTAATCTTTTTATAGAATTCGTCTTCCGTGTAATCGGCGCGGTAATCAAAATCTTTCGGGTAATCGCCCATTCCAGAAGTGTGCGTCAAGAGATGGCGCACGGCGATGTTTTTCCAGCTTTCAGGCGCATCCGTAAAATATTTATTGATTTTATCGTCAAGGCTAATCTTTCCTTCTTCAACCAATATCATCACGGCTGTCGCGGTAAATTGTTTACCAATCGAACCGCTCTGAAAGATTGTTTCGGGCTTAACCGGGACTTGATGCTCAACATTTGCCAGCCCGTAGCCTTTGGCATAGACAATTTGCCCGTCTCGAAGCACCGCAAGCGAAACGCCGGGAATTTTCTGTTTCTGCATTTCGTCTTTAACAAATTTGTCAACTTTAGCTGTCATATCGTTTTGTGCAAAGCAAGACGCGGCAAAAATTAAGAGCAAAAAAGCGATTGCGGCAAGAAATTGGTTCATAATTTTTGGCTCGTAAATTCTAAAATTGTGATGGGGCAACGACGGCATGAATTAACGCCTCTGGATTTAACTAATGCTTACCGGCAACGATTTGATATGGAGCATATGCTTGCTGGTGACAGGTCACCGCGCAAGTTAAAAGAGCTTTTTTTTCAACCAAGCTGAAAAAGCCAGCCAAGCAGTATGTATGCTCTATCAGTTAGGGCGCGGCGACAACTACCATTATAGATTAATTGGGAAACGGTTTCAAGTCAGGTTCTACCCAGTGTTTACGAGCTTCCCAGGACATCAGTAACTGGCGGCTGTAGTACTCAAAGGGTAGATTTTTGTCTCCATAACCTAGTAGCAGATAATTTGCCAAATGTACCAGGGGAAAGTTTACACCTTCAGCGGCAAGAAAGTTGCGAACTATCTGTATCCAAAATAAAGTGATGGTTTCGTGATAGCCGCTGTATTGAGTGGTTTTGATACCCTGCGCTGCGTTGTATTTTTTGATGCGTTCGCGAAGCGTGCCTTCAGGCGTATCGCGTATCAATTCCACCACTTCTGTTTCCGGATAACGAGTGAGATACCACAGCGCAACAATTAAATGCGCCTGATGCGTCCATTCTTTACGCGGTAAGGTGCATTTCTCAAATGAGCGGACTAGGTTTTCTATCTCATTGAGAGTGCGGTATGAGGTGGTGTTGTGAGTCATGCGTTCGCTCTCCAAAATCCTTTATTTTAGGGAAACTTTAGCACCGACTGATTCTAGGTGTTGCTTGATTTCTTGGGCGTCAGTGAGTGCGATCGCTTCCTTCACCACCTGGGGTGCAGACTCAACAAAGTCTTTCGCTTCTTTCAAACCCAAACCTGTCAAAGTTCGTACCACTTTAAGAACGGCAATTTTCTTATCAGCGGGAACTTCTTCCAGAATTACGTCGAACTCAGTTTGTGCAGGTTCAGGCGGTTTAGGCTCGTCTTTTTCAGGGTTAATGATAACTTGAAGAGGAGAAGCATCTACACCGAAGGTAGCTTCGATTTGCTTAACCAGTTGAGCTGTTTCCAGGATAGTCAGGGATTTTATTTGTTCTAAAATTGCAAAATTTTTATCAGACATGGCTACCTCCGATGAATATTAAGTTGTGAAATTTAGCACCCCGCGCAAGTTGAAAAAGCTGTTTGTTTCATACGCAGGATTTGAACCTGCATAATCTTGATTTCAAGTCAAGCGCCTTTTCCGTTTGGCTAGTATGTAAGCTTTTTACGTTAGGGCGCGGAGTGAAAGCTTTAATTTAAATTCAGTTGCTTCATAATGTATTTAATTTGTTGCTTGTTACATTGGCGTTTGCTGACAGCGACTTTTGTCGCTTTCCAACCACTTTTCGGATTTTTTTCGTATTCTACCCATAAAAAATTCATAGCTTCCTCATTGGGTGGAATATCTTGGAACGTGACTAAATACCACAAATCGTTCAATTTGCAATATTTGTGGTATTTGTCGATAACTAGGCGATCATCCTCTTTAGCAGGTTTAGGTTCTCTAGGCGGTTTTTCGACAAAACAGAGAATTCCTGTATCGGGGTGGACGTAAACTTGCTTTCTTAGCCGCCTCCACCGTCCATTAGCGAAATGATATTCGCGATTGCTTTTTGAGTAAAGTACGCCATCAATTAGCACCACATCTCGTTCAACCAAATCCCAGACATGAGAGAAAAGACGTTGACCAGTTGTTGTCCGCTTATCGATACGCTGACACAATTCACTGTAGATATCATCCCAATGTTGCCCTACTTTAGAAAACAGCCAGCGACGCAGTGGCGCTAGATTTTTTGAGAAATCTTGCTTGCCCACACAATTATGTGCATGACTTTGCCAAGGACGACGCATAGATTCGTATTGATTCGATTCATATAGCTGTCTGGCATTTCTTGCTTGCTGACGGCTGAGTTCTTCAAGTTCAGCCATGTCTGCCCTCAAGTCATCGTCGCTCTTTTGGATATTTTTCTTGTAGCCTGGAGGATATTTGAATCTCGTCCTTTCCCGAGGACGTTCAAACACGATTTTGTCTAAGCGATGTTCGCTCATAAATCAATCTTAAGCTATGTTGTGTTGAGTGCTGCAATTATTGGTGACAAAATCGTTTTATAGCGTGAATTAACAGCATCTTTTTTCCTTTAATTTGGAGGTAATATTGTCACATTTCGCACAAGTCGATAAAGCTTTTGTGCTTTAGGGAGCGGAGTGAAAAATTTAATTTTTTTATTTCAAACCGCGTAGGCCGTCTTTGTTTGTACAGCCGCGATTTCAATCGTTCGGCTACTAATTTTTTGCCAGGTACTTCATGATGTGCTTAATTTCCTTCTTGTTACACTGGCGCTTGCTGACAGCATAGCCTCGATGCCAATATGTTTTTTGCACAGGTTCAATACCTTTAACTTCTATCTCTGGTGGATAATCTTGAAATGTTACTAAAAACCACAGATCGTTCAGTTTGCGGTATTCGTGGTAATTATCGATAATTAGGCGATCGCTAGCTTTTTGCTCAGGTTTCTTTTTCTCTCGTTCTGCTTGACAAAGAATCCCCGTTTCAGGATGAACGTAAAGTGCTTCACCTCTCCAGCCAAAGTATCTGTATCCATTTTTCCTGTAAGGTACTCCATCAATTAGATCAACGTCTCTTTCTACGAATTGCCATACATGAAAAATCAGATGTTGTCCGCATAGAGTTTTTGTATCAATCTGCTGACAGAGTTCGTTGTAGACAATATCCCAAGGTTGTCCTACCTTAGAACGCAACCAACGACGAATTGGCCCCAAATGGTCAGAGAAATACTTTGTTTTCCCCCTCATCTTGATTAAATAAGGAGAAAGCAATCCATCTGTGCTGGCAATTTCAGTAATTTCTTGCAGAGTTTTCCTGTGACCTTTGATTTTCCTAGAACTTAGCCTCAATCCGCCACGAGGACGTTCAATGACAATTCTATCCAAGCGATGTTCGCTCATAAATTAAGCTTGTTGCGCTATTTCGATTGCTGTTTTGATTCGGATTATTTGTAAATAGATTGGAATGATATCGGTGAAGTAAAAGCATTTTTCTCTCCTTTGAATTACACAAGTTAATAAAATGGCTTCGCACAAGTCGAAAAAGCCGTATTACAAGTTGCAATTATCAGGTTTGATCCTAATAATTACCGCCGTTCTTACCAGGTTTTATCCCGGCAGTGGACGCGCAAACCTTATCTAACGAGAGATTTGGAATGCTTCGCTAGTCGGTCGCCCGAACATCGCTACCTTAGGGCCGTTATAGTTACGTCAAGTATGTAGGCTTTTTCTGTTAGGGTGCGAAGCGAAAAAGAATTGCATATTTTAGATTTTAGATTGCAGATTTAAGTTGATAAAATCTGCAATCTAAAATCTGCAATCTGAAATTTTTAATGCCCCGCACAAGTTTGTAAAGCTTTTGACAACTCCGATCGTTCTACTACTGAACTACAGCCGCATCATTCACGCGGCTGGTAGGATTCGCACCTACGACTTATCAGTTGGATTATGTGTGTAGGCTTTACAAGTTAGGGCGCGGGACAGTTTAAAAGGTTCGGTATAAATGATTCGGTATAGTGTCGAGTAAAACAGTGCGCGCAAGTTAAGAAAGCTGTTTGGTTATACGTGGGATTTGAACCCACTACCAATCGATTATAGGTCGATCGCTCTACCAAATGAGCTAGTATGTAAGCTTTCTAAATTAGGGCGCGCATTGCTTTCCCTCAACGATTAACATAATCGGGAATTACGCAAAGAAACCGGGTTTATATGCAAAATCTTCGACTTGGAACTAGAGATATAAGCAGAAACAAAGGTGATATGAGTGTCTGTTTGTTTTTTACAAGTTGGTCACTACGCGCAAGTCAAAAAAGCCGTTTGTTCATACGCAGGGATCGAACCTGCATAGACTTGAACCTAAATCAAGCGCCTTACCATTTGGCTAGTATGTAAGCTTTTTCTGTTAGGGCGCGTAGTGTTCCAGCGAGTACGAGGGAGAATTTCAGATTTAAGATTGCAGATTGCAGATTTGAAGAAATCTGCAATCTTAAATCTCAAATCTGAAATTGTTTTAGCCGTAAACGGCTTCTGGGCGGATAATTAAGTCGCCGCTGGGACGCCGATCGACTACGTAGAGTTGGAAGCGATCGCTCGCAACATCAAAGTGCTGCGCTAGTCTTTCTTTGATGGCTGTATCGTTCATTACAGCGGTGACGCCCAGTTGATTTTCTGCTAGGTCGTAGGAACGTCCTTCAAATCGAATATGTACCATTGTCAGCACCTCCTTTGATAATTTTAGATTGAAGAATTGTAGATTTTAGATTGAAGAGAAGTCTATCAAGGGAGAACTGCTAACACTTGAATGATTCTTACAACAAGAAACGCCGCTCTAGGTGATAGACTTGCTGGATTTGACGGAGTTCTTCAGTGAGTTTTGTTTGTCTGAAGTAGTCAGAACCTTGGGGTTCTAATTCCGTCTCGGATGGGTTGGAGTTAAACTGTGGTTGGATTTTCCACTTAAATGAAGTCGGCAGCCAACCAAACAGTTTTGTGTAAAGTAACAACATGGATGGTTTTCGTCTCTATTACGAGACGCCTCCATAAACGTCCGTTGGAATTCCCAATGTTTTATTCAGTTTTCAAGGTGCAGATTCAGCGCGGGGTAGAGGTTTTGACCTCTCCTTTGGCTGCACTGTAATTTTATACTACTTAAGTACTACAAAGTTGTCAAGGGGCTAGAAAAAGTTTTTTTGTGCGTCTCCTGGCTCCTCTATTCCTCTCGTTCCCTGGCTGAGCCAGGGAACGCAGGGGTAGAGGCTCTGCCTCACCCCAGAGGCAGAGCCTCTAGGGTGGCGTTACCAGGCGGGAGCCTGGTAACGAGGTGGCTAGGTGGAGCGTGCTAGACATCTTTGTAGTACGAAATATTGGTGTGAAGTTTGCGGAAACCAACTGACTCGTAAAGCTGCAAGGCACCGTTGGGATTATCCGCATCGACACCCAATTTTGCTGTATCCATTCCAGCTGCTTTTAACTGATGCATTCCAGCGAGTAACATGGCTCGTCCCAATCCAATTTTGCGGAAGCCGCGTCGCGTTCCCAGGTCGGCGATCCAGCCTTCTTTGCGAGCGAAATGTTCATTTTCTTCTGGGTTGATATAGCAGAAACAGAAGGCGGCAAAAGTTCCATCGGGCGCGATCGCAACCAAATCAAACTCTGGTTGGTAATTGGGGTCAGTGAACCAGTGCTTGTGACTCTCAACCGTTAAAGGGTGATGATTCCAGTGGTCGATAAAGGTTTGGTTGAACATTTCTACCCACGCTTCGACTTCCTGTTCGCCTTGTAGTTGGCGGAGGGTGAAACCTTCTGGCAATTTAGGTTCTGGAAGTGGTTCAACAAGGGATCGCTCCATTGTGAAAAAGTAGCGATCGGGTGTAAAACCGCTGCTTTCTAATATAGCCATGCGTTCGCGAAGCGTCTCCGAAGGAGAATCGCTATTATCATCGCGGCTACCCGCACGCAACCGCACGCACACCCCGCGATCGGTTGCAACTTCGCGCATCCGTTGTTCCCCCCAAGCGATCGCTTGCTTCTCCAGATAGCCGCCACGGGATTGGGGGTGAACGTTAAACCACAGAAAGCCATCATTGTTGTCACCGGATGGCGGAATCCACATTTGACCAAAGCCAATTAGCTTGCCATCTGCATCTTCCCAAAGGCGGATATCTTGTTGTTTGTCTATGGATGGATCGTCAAATTCCAACCGCAACTCGGAAACCGATATCCAATCATCCTGGCGCTCAAATGCTGCACAGGTGTTTAGGAGGTGCGCGATCGCTTCTAAATCCGCTTCACCCCCGTAGGGGCGCATTGTTAGCGTTAGCATAAAGGTGATTTTGCTCTCAAACGTACTTGAAATAAGAGATATTGGTGTGAACTTTACGGAAACCAACCGTCTCGTAAAGCTGCAAAGCACCATTGGGATTATCCGCATCCACGCCCAATTTTGCTGTATCCATTCCTGCGACTTTCAACTGATGCAAACCAGCGAGTAACATGGCGCGTCCCAATCCCATTCTGCGAAAGCCGCGCCGCGTACCAAGCATGTTAATCCAGCCATCTTTGCGTCCGATTTGCTGATTTTCTTCTGGGTTGATATGGCAGTAACAAAAAGCAGCAAATCCTCCATTGGTTGCAACGGCAATCAAATCCAGTTCTGGTTTGTAATTGGGGTCAGTTAAGAACTGCCGATACCGCTCAACCTGCCAAACGTGATAATTCCAATGATCGATAAACGACTGGTTTCGCATTTCTGTCCACGCTTCGCTATCCTGTTCTCCTTTGGAATTACGCAGCGTGAAATTTTCTGGAAACTGAGGTTCTGAAAAGGTAGCAAGTAGCGACCTTTCCATCTCAAATATGAATCGCTCAGATGTGAAACCGCAACTTTCTAGTAACGCGATGCGAAGTTTATTATCATCGCGACTACTGCAAAGCAACTTCAACCGCACCCCAGGTTTGGGATCAACTTCGCGCATCCGCTGTTCACCCCAAGCAATAATTTTCCTCCCCAATTCGCTTCTAGAGGCGTTAGGATGAACGCGAAACCAAAACGAGCCATCGATTTCCTCGCCTGACTCTAGGATTCCGATCCCGCCGAAGCCAATTAAGTTGCCCTCCCCATCTTCCCAAAGGCGTATATCTCGCGTCGGATCGAACGATGGCATCTCCAACGCCAACCGGACTTCGTTAACTGATATCCACCGCTCGACGCGATCAAATGCTGCACAGGTGTTGAACAGGTGCGCGATCGCTTCTAAATCCGCTTCACCCCGGTAGGGGCGCATCGTTAAAGTCAACATATCCAGCGTAATACCATGCCTACTTCATCGTACTACACAACCGGATAAATCGTGTCTCACTCAATCGGGTGATATCATGTCCGCTTGCTTCGGCATCGCATGGGGGGGCGGGTTTATCAATACAATTCGATTAAGTAGGTGAGTATAAATAAACTGAACACAGGGCAGGCGGGACGCCCACCCCACAAGAGATCTGAAATTCTTGTGGGGTGGGCAGAATGCCCGCCCTATGCTTAGATAACTATTTTCACTTTATTTACCTGCACCTACTTACTGGTAAAACCCGCCCCTACAAAACTACAGGACTTACGCGCCACCAGGTCATCACCTTTGTTTCGACCTAGATCTCTAGTTCCCTTTCCCAAGGATTTTTGATAGAAACTTTGGTGTTTGCGTAAGTCCTGAAACTATTAACTGTACGATTCCGATACGAAGGGACGTGATATGAGACAAGCTAAAAATGCTCAGGTTGTGTATAGTTTTTGATTCCAACCGGACATGATATTACGCTCATATTCCGGGTTTCTATGAAAAATCCTCTAAACTAGCTCCCCGACTTCTTGAAGAAGTCGGGGAGCTGGGTAAAATCTGCAATTTAATTTAGTTTTCGGGCAATGTGAAAAGCGGAAAGATATGAGAATTGAAGATTTTCTCCAAAGTTACGCTCTATCTTTTCCCTCAAACCTTCAAATAAAGAAGCCCTAATCTGCGGATCTAATTCTAGATAGGGCGAGTAAGTGCTTAAAAGCATCAAATAATCATTATTGCTATAAGTAACTTCACTCGTAACCTGTTCGGACACTAAGTCTTTGAATCGACCAGAGTCTAGGACACTCTGCCCAAAACTTTTCAGACTTTCTTGCTGAGTTTCTCTCGATTCATATCGCGCCAGCAAAGAGGGTGCGTATATTTGATAGACTTCCCGCAACACTTGGTACACTTCATCTTGGGGCTGAAGTTCGCAGTTCCACAACAAAATTAGAGAGCCATTTTCTTGTAATGCATCTGCCGCTTTCTGATATCTAATTTCTGGTGCTATCCAATGGATAGAAGTTGCTGCTAAAACTGCATTAAACTTCTCAGGTTCTAGTGAGTATTCTTCAAATGTGGTATTTTGAATTTCTACATTTGGATACTGGGCGCAATTGATTTTTGCGAACTGACAAGCTGCTTTACTTGGCTCAAGACAAACCATCGAGAAACCAAGTTTCGCGAATGCTACGGTGGCATTTCCTGGGCCACATCCTAGCTCAAGAATAGTTGCTTTAGATGGAAGTTGGGTTAACTCCAAAACCCGATGAATCAGATTCTTAGGATAGCGGGGTCTTACCTTGTTGTAGGCATCTGCTACAGGGGAATACCATTGTTTTTTCTGTGACAAATCTTTAGCATACCAGGTTTTTATTTTTTCTGAATCTGTCATAATTTATGAATGCGATCCCAATAATTTAAAATCGTTCCCAGGTTCAACCTGGGAACGATATCCGGTGGGCTGCTGCCTCCCTTGGTGCGAGAGCGAAGCTACGCTGACCCTTCAGCAGGACGATTTTAAAACCGGGGTTTGTAATTAACTCAAGTTGCTAGTTATCTCATGTTTTGGGGCTGGCGCATTTGCCTAGAAATATTTCTTGTTTGCCGACAAGATAACAGCGCAAATGCGCCAGCCCCTACTAATAACGAAATCAGGAAAAATTCTGACTTTTATCCAGCGCTATTAGCAATTAGCTATTAACGCAAGTTGCTAGTTATAAACAAGCGCGTTGCTAATTGCTAATTGCTAATTGCTAATAAAGGATTTTTACTGACATTAGCCATTAGCCATTAGCCATTAGCCGCTCTGAGAGATATAACTAGCAACTTGAGTTACTTAGCAACACGGTTTTCCAATTGTTCAATGCGTTGCTGCTGCTCGCGGATAGTGTTGTCCTGATGGATGAGATAAAGGGTCAACTCTTCCAGCTTTTGCAACAGGTTCATCGCAAATTCTGGGATGTTGATGCCAGAATTTTTCATCTGTTCGCCCGACTGAATATTAGGAAGATGTCCATGCTTGCGGATGAACCCCTGCACATCACTGAGGGTTGGTAGATCGTAGTTGGCTGCAAAGACGAAGTCGGCTGGCTTTAGTGAAGCGCCTCCCACCAGGATGTCACCCGTTCCGCCATCAATGTGAACCATGACTTGACCAGCACTATTGAGCAAACGAATGTCCCCATTGTGACCATTACCACCCATGGTGATGTTGCCATTACCACCATCAATGTGAACACTCTGTTTGCCTTCTGGATCCAGCAGTGTGGCATCCCCTTGGGAACCATTCCCACCCAGGGTGATGTTGCCATTTCCACCATCCAAGTGGACAGTCTGTGTGCCATCTGGTTTTAGCAGTGTGACATCCCCTTGGGAACCATTCCCACCCAGGGTGATGTTGCCATTTCCACCATCTATGTGGACAGTCTGTTTGCCATCTGGTTTTAGCAGTGTGACATCGCCTTCGGACCCATTTCCACCCAGGGTGATGTTGCCATTTCCACCATCTATGTGGACAGTCTGTGTGCCATCTGGTTTTAGCAGTGTGACATCGCCTTCGGACCCATTTCCACCCAGGGTGATGTTGCCATTTCCACCATCTATGTGGACAGTCTGTGTGCCATCTGGTTTTAGCAGTGTGACATCCCCTTCGGACCCATTTCCACCCAGGGTGATGTTGCCATTTCCACCATCTATGTGGACAGTCTGTGTGCCATCTGGTTTTAGCAGTGTGACATCCCCTTCGGACCCATTTCCACCCAGGGTGATGTTGC
>NZ_BLAY01000004.1 GCF_020521235.1 Microseira wollei NIES-4236
CTCAAGGGGACGGCCTGGGCAATCAAATCGAAAATCAATTCCAAGCAACCAATAAATAGGAGAAAAAAATGGACACCAAACAATACCGTAAACCCCAACTAATTGAAGTGGGTGATGCGATTAAGGCAACATTGGGGCGCTACCGCCAGGGACACCGCGATCATCGGCGTTACTACTACCGCTAATTTGCCACTAACCCAGAGTAAATCACTCAACGTCGTCCCCTCAAGGGGACGGCCTGGGCAATCAAATCGAAAATCAATTCCAAGCAACCAATAAATAGGAGAAAAAAATGGACACCAAACAATACCGTAAACCCCAACTAATTGAAGTGGGTGATGCGATTAAGGCCACATTGGGGCGCTACCGCCAGGGACACCGCGATCATCGGCGTTACTACTACCGCTAATTTGCCACTAACCCAGAGTAAATCACTCAACGTCGTCCCCTCAAGGGGACGGCCTGGGCAATCAAATCGTAAGTCGATCAACCAACGGGTTCAGTTGTTCAGAAGTCTCTCAGGTTTCCTGGTTCCTGAGTTAAAAAAACCAGGAACCAAGGTTTACCTTTGTACATTTGCCCAGTTAGTAAAAGCAGGAGAAAACCTATGAAACGCTGGTTTTGTGGTTTTTCATCAAGAATTAATTCTTCAGGAGCAACCCTTCCTAAACCAATAGATGGAAAAATAGTTTGGCAGGGGGCGAATTCCTTTTGGGTATGCGGAACTTGGAAAAAACAGCAAGTAACTACGATTTTTGAAGGTACTGTTCGACTGGCTATAGTTGGTACTTGCCTAGCACCTTATGAAACTTTGGTTGAGTTGTTACAAAATGCTGTCAAAAAAAACGACTACAGCCAACTAATTAGATTGCCTGGTAACTATAACCTGATTGTTCAAAACGAGACTGACACATACGTATTTGTAGATGTGGCTGGTCTTAGACCCGTGTTTTATGCAATGCATGATGATTTTATAGTTTACTCTTCGTTGGGAGTCGCCCTACAGCAATTACTCAAGGCAGAAGTAGATCCCTGTTGGCTGGCTAATTCTTTAGCAGGTTTGACAACGCTAAACAATCTACAAAATCGCTCTCCTTTTTGCCAAGTACAAGCTATTCCCCCCGGTCATTATTTACAAATATCTTCGGGTAAACCGACGTGTAAGCGGTATTGGCACGCACCACAGGAATACAGTAGTTTCTCTGAAGCTGCCGAAAAATTGCGCGAACAGCTAATAACTGCTGTTGCAGGTAGAGTGCGCTTATACGATAACATTACAAGCGACTTGAGCGGTGGTTTTGATTCAACTACTTTGGCTTTAATAGCAGCAAAGAACCTAGCGTTGCCGGGTGATAAGTTACATACAATAACTGTCAAGAGCGTTTCCGAAAATGAATCAGAAGACGTTAAATGGGCTACTCATGCAGCCGCTCTTTACCCAAATATTGAATCGGTAATGATTCAGAGTCACGAGCTGCCTGCCGAGTATAGTAACTTGGAATCAATTCCTCTCACAGATGCACCAGAGCCAAGTATGCTCGATATAGGCCAAATCAGCTACGAGATGGGAATTATTAGGTCGAAAGGCTCTCAACTTCATCTGAGTGGAGAGGGTGGAGATGCGGTGCTTTTAGCCTCTCATTCCTATTTGGCAGATTTATTACGCCGCGCCAAGATAAAAACATTTTTCCAACACGCTTATGGGTGGTCTCGTGTTAGCCATTTGTCGCCACTAGCTTTAATAAATGGTGCTTTTGGTTTGAGTTTCACTTCATATCGTCGGTGGATACTTCAACAAGCTAGAAAACTGATGACTAGACAGTTATCGTCCCAGATGCTGATAGACGAGCATTCTGTAAGCGAGGACATGGTATGGGATTCTGTTCCGAATATTGCTAGTTGGTGTACGAAAAAAACTGTGGATTTAGTTGCTACTTCGCTACAGAATTGGGCAACTGTCGCAACACCTTTTGCCGACTCTCCCGGAGAACAAAACTCTATAGCTGCGATACAGGGAACCGCATTCCACAGTTTAGTTCAACAGCAGATAGCTGAAACTTTTGATGTCAATTTAGAATTTCCCTTTCTTGATTCGTTGGTAATTGATGCCTGTCTCTCTGCCCCTCCAGAGGAACGAACAAATCCATTTACATACAAACCGCTTCTGCCCAAAGCGCTTGAACGCGATTTGCCTCAGAGCATTTTTACACGCACTACTAAAGGTGATTACACAGTTGATGAGATTGTCGGTTTCCGCAAAAATCAGGCTGCGATCGCCGAATTATTCCAAACTTCTCTGTTGGCTGAGATGGGTTTGATTGATCTCAGAGATCTCCATGCTTTTATGCAGCAGTTTAGTATGGGACTCGCTCCTGGTTCGTGGTATTTCAGTCAGGTACTGGCGATGGAACTCTGGCTGCGTCGTGTTGTAGAGGCTAATAGTAGTTTCTGGATGGAAACTAAAGTTTAATTTTCTAGGTTACGAAATAAAAGGAGGACAAGACAATGAAAGATATTTGCGTACCCGAATACATAGCGACAACATTATTTGATGACAGTGCTGTGCTATTGGATTTACGGAAAAATGTTTACTACGCTTTGAATGGAAGTGCCGCTGATTTTTGGAAGTCTCTGAGGCAAACGGGTGAGTTTGAAGGGGCGCTGAAACAGGTGTTGTCTCAATATGAAGTTGATGCAGATGTTGTCAGAAAAGATATGGAGTCGCTGGTAAGTTCTTTGCTGAAAGTTGGACTGATTGAGCGGGTGTCTTCGTGAATTAGTATAACTGTGGCAAAAATATGTGGGGCGGGCAAGATGCCCACCCCACAAAACAAAAAAATTTTGGTTATAAGATGTAAATAAGGAGGAAATTATGGATTGGGAAATGTCGCTAAAACCAATTACTGTGAAACTGAGTTTGATAGAACGTTTGATGGGATTCTGTACGGTAGTTGTTGCGTATATCGCTGTGCGTTGTCTGCCATTTGAAACTATATCTAAAATTCTCGGTGGGTTGAAGCATCTTTGTCAGCGTGAAATCGGTGTTGAGGAGGCAGATATTGCCTGGTCAGCGGTGCGTCAATCGAGCTTTTTTTTCTTGGGAAGGGCAGCTTGTTTGGAGTTATCTTTGGCTTTTGTTCTGTTTGCTTTGAGTAAGCGGTTATCGGCAACTTTGTGTGTGGGTGTTGCCACTGAACCGTTTCGATCGCATTCTTGGGTTGAGCTTGGTGGTAAACCTTTCCGCGAAGCAGATTACATAGAACGGGATTTCAGAAAATTATTGGCAGTCTAAGAGACTTCTCCAAAAAATAAAGTCAAAGGCAGGCAGGATACCTACCCCAAAAGAGATATGATCGAAGTCTAATGATAGTAGAGGTAGGTTCCCGAAAACTGCATAAGCTCAAAACCCGTGCATCTATTTATTCCATGCAACTGGATGAGTTAACAACACAGGACTTACGCACGAGGATCGGAGAAACCGGGTTTTTTGCTGCAATCTCTAGTTCTCAAGCGACAATTTTTCATAAAAACCCGGTTTCTTTGCGTAAGTCCTCAACAGACAAAAGTCTGAAATCAAATTCAATCTATCCAGGAGGACACTGATGTCTAATCCTTTGATGGCAAGTACCGCAAGTAGTCAATCATTTCTCAAACAACCTATGGGAGAGATCGCACCTGTGTGGCAATACTGGAAACTGTGCCAAATTAGTTTGAAATCTGAGATAGTTGGATACGAATATCGGGTCATTCCTGCGGCACAGGAGTTTTTTCAAAAACACTTAGAAGATTTTTCCAATTCTGACGCTGCTAAAAATCGAGATATTCAAGCGATTTTAATTTCCTACTTTCATAGCAAAAAGGGTTCTGTTGATGCCGCAACTCGTGCCAATGCTGGGCTTTGTTTGAGGTGTAATGTTTCTTATCCTATCCTCAAAGCTTGTCAAAAAATAGATAATCTGTTCGGCGGTGACAAGTCTTTTACTTATAGAGATTTGCTGCCTTACGTTCTCAATGACGATGGTCAAGCTGCAATTATTTTGGATAGCGATCGCAAAACTCAACTCGTCTTGAACGATCGGGGTCAAGCTAGCACAACAACTTACAAATATTTCACCGTTGAAGTGTTGCGAACCTTTAATTCAGAATCAAAATCGAGCATGAGTTTAGCCAATTGGGCTTACTTGCAAACTAAACAAAATCAAGATCTCAAATATTTTTTATCAGAATTTGGCTGGAAAAATTTGAGTGATTGGGCGCTGTTGAATCGAGCTAGACCCAAGCAAATAGAAAGGTTATCAGAGCGCGATCGCATCCTAGTAGAAGTCTTTCACGCTGTCTACCGTCGAGACAGACGCCAGCAGCAACAAAAAGTCACCAAAAAATCCCCAGATCCTTCCAGCGAACAACTGCAAGAAATGCTCACCCACTTGCAGAAACAAAATATTGTCATGACTCCAATCGAGTTAATGAAAGGACTGAAACAGCTAGCAACGCAATTGAGGCAGTATGACATTTGGAGTTATAGAGAACCTTTAGAAATTCACGACCCCGACACAGGAAGTGATGTACTCAGACCAGATTTACCCCACGATTCTTTCAATGAATTAGATCTAGAACAGCGGGAACTTATGGATTTTCTGCATCAGGAGTTGAGGTTAGCATTGACCCAATCCATTCTGCAAGAAATACCCTCGCGCATTACCGAGTTGCAAAAAAGCCGAAAGTATGCTAATTTTGCTCAAAAATTCATTCCCGGTTTAAAATTATATTACTGTCAAAGCTTATCCTTAAAAGAAATCGCTCCTGCTTTAGGGATGACCAGTTGGGATCAAGCAAGGCGCATCTTAAATCCGGGAGAACTTCTCAATAAAATACGAACATTGACCGGGCAAAAATTTCTGGACAAGATTTTGAAAAAGGCACAAAGTATGGGTTTAACTCAAATTCCCCCGGAACCAGATTATCTCAAAACCATAGTTGAACTTACAGAAGCTTTTGCCGATAGAGAAGTTTTCCAAGCAGCTGTCGAAGAAATTAGAGCGGGGAAAAACCGCGAGATGAACAGCTTATATGCTCAACAACTTCGTGTTTATTTTGAACAACATCCCTAAACAACAAAAGGAGTAAAGTCATGCTTATTTCCCCCATGAGTTTAACAGATTTCAGACTTTTTTCACCCGAAGTTATAGAGCTTGAACCAGAACACTTTGAGCAAGCAAGAGAGTTAAGCAACAAAGTAACTGATGAAGCAAATCAGTGGCAAACTTATCTCAACGCACTGGCACAAGTTAGCTTTGAAGAATGGCTGAAGGCAAGAATACCAGATGGATTGGGGGAGTTTAAATTTTGTGCGATCGCTACCGAACACCTACTTGATGAAGTGGTAAATATACCTCAAAATATCATCCAATACCCAGAAATAATTGCTCATTTTTATGTGGTGATTGAGGTACTAGAAGAAGCAGAGCAAGTAATTATCAGAGGCTTTTTAAATTACAATCAACTCGTCGATTGCTTAAGTCAATTTAATTTACAACTGTGCCAAGACGGTTGTTACCATATCCCACTGGATGTATTCGATACTGAGCCAAATCACCTGTTATCTTACTGCCGTTTCTTGTCGCCGTCAGCTTTCAATTTACCTGTCGCTGCCGCCACAAAAACTTCTGAAAATTTACTTAAATCTGTCAAGGAAACCAGAACCAAGTTAAGTCAATGGTTAGAAAATATTTTTGACGACACATGGCAAGCAATTGACGCCTTGATAAGTCCAGAAGCTGGTTTAGCTTGGAGTACCAGAAATGTTGAATCGGGTGCTATCAGATGCAAACTTATTGATTTAGGCATACAACTGGACAGTCAAACTATCGCCTTGCTAGTGAACGTTATCGAAGAAACTGATGAAAAATTAAGAATTTTACTTCAGTTACATCCGACGAGCGGTCAAAAGTACTTGCCACCCGATCTTAAATTAACTTTGCTGTCTAAAGCGGGGAAAGTTCTTCAAGACGTGACTTCCAGAAGTCAAGACAATTATATTCAACTAAAATCCTTTAAAGGTGAACCTGGAAAACGCTTTAGCGTCGAGGTGAGTTTGAATGATGCCAAAGTCAAAGAAGATTTTGAATTCTAATATCATCAGGACTTACCCACGACTCACCTATCACCTTTGTTTCTGCCTAGATCTCTAATTCCAAAGCGACGATTTTTCAGAGAAACTTTGGTGTTTGCGTAATATCATGTCCTTAGGTATCGGTAGTGTATGGATGGCTAATTGCTCTCTGGCTAATTGTCAATAGCCAGAGAGCAGCCATTAGCGATTAGCTATTAGCACTTACACAACCGTTGCTATTGGACATGATATAAGTCCCGATCATCTTAACCAGATAGCCGACATGGGGATGAGAAATCGGGTATTTAGTTGTATTCTTCTCATTCCCTATCTCCCTAAATCTACGGTTTTTCTATCGAGTTATGTTATTTTATAATTTTTTGATCGAGAACTCTTAGTCGTTTATGAGCATTGAACCTAGCCCGCCACACCAGTTTCAGACAATAGCCAACCCTTGCGAACTACCTGACAACCCGCAACAGCAGCGCCAGAAAGAACCGACATTTTATTATTTCGCCTACGGTTCCTGCATGTGTCCGGTTGATTTGAAGCGGACTTTCGGTGAAAACACGCATAACTACGTCATTGGTGTAGCAACGCTTAAAGGGTATAGACTGGGTTTTTACCGCCTCTCAGCGCGTCGCCAATGTGGGGCGCTGGATGTCGTTCCAGACTCAGCATCCCATGTAGAAGGAGTGCTGTATCGGTTACCTTGGCGGTTTAGCGACGCCCTCGACGAACGAGAAGAAGTGCCTCGCGGCGGCTATCGACATGAAATTATAAGCGTATCCTGCCGAGAAAAACTGTATAACAATGTACGAACTTATGTAGTTGTCGATAAATTGCCAGAAGAAATTGCGCCCAATGACTGGTATTTCAATGTTGTGCTGCGCGGTGCCGTAACTTGCGGACTTTCAGAGCAATATTGCTGGAAGTTATTTAATCATATGCACCAGCTACAGCAGCAACATTAGCGTTCTGCATAAAGCGATAAATAATTCTGTGTCAGAATTGACCAAAGAGTCTTGGAGTCATAAGCGATGGTTTGGGCATCTGGACAACCAGCAAAGAAACCGGGTTTCTTTGCGTAAGTCCTAGCGGTGTGCAGTCCCCAAGCCATTCCATAATAGTAAAACCGTTGTTGCTATCAAGTAGCGGTTAAAGATGGTCGCATCTGGTCCCACTTCGGTCTGGGACGATCGAATCAGTATTGGCACGAAGGCACAAGTTCCAACAGATACTAATATGGCAACTATCGCCAGCAAATTTGACTGTTTTGTTAAAACCCACATTCCGCACCCTCGACCAGCACAATCGGTTTTCACGGGATTGGAGTCTAGCGACTGGTAATATAAAATACTTTAACTACTTAAATTATTCCTCCCAGTCGCTAGTCCCCAAACTTCAATCGACCAAAATTCGTAGTGTGACACTTCAGGGAAAGAATGTGGGTTAATAGACATCTGCTGATAGTTTTCCGAGTGCTGCTTCTCAATCAACATTGATTACACATCGAAAACCAATGTGGTTCGTCGAAGTATCAATTGCTTCTGGATATCTGGCGGCGGGACGGTAGCGAGAACAGTAGTTAGGCGCACAGAGGAACGATCCTCCCTTGAGTACCTTACGAGGTTTCTGCATAGAGGGTGGTACTTTACGGTCATAGCTATCGTTTTCTGTACCACCTCTAGGATTTTTGGGGATGCAGCAAGATTTAGTTGGGTTTTCTGGATGTTTTTCCTGATACCAGTCCTCTGTCCACTCCCAAACATTGCCAATCATATCGTAGAGTCCGTAGCCATTTGGGGGGTAAGAACCAACTGCTTCTGTCCCTGGTGGCACAGATTTGAGATTTTGCCAAGGAAACTGCCCCAACCAGGTGTTAGCCATCGGTTTATCTTGGGGCATAAATTTATCACCCCAAGCAAATTCAGCCCCTTCTAAGCCACCCCGCGCGGCAAATTCCCACTGTGCTTCCGTCGAGAGTTGTTTTCCTGCCCATTCAGCATAAGCAACAACATCTTCATAGACAATATGGACCACCGGGTGATTTTCTTTACCCTTAATCGAACTCCCCGGACCTAAAGGGTGTCGCCAGTTAGCACCAGGTACATACTGCCACCAACAGAAAGTCTGGGGATCTACAGGGCGATTTGGTTTGATAAATACAGCCGAACCTGGCACTAGCTGTTCTGGGTTAGCATCAGGATAATCTTCTGCCTTCGGGGCTTTTTCGGCAAAGGTAACGTATCCAGTTTCTTTGACAAATTTCTGAAATTGCTTGTTGGTGACAGGATATTTATCAATCCAAAAACCGCTAACGGTTACAGTGTGAATTGGTCCTTCTTCGGGATACTTGGGGTTGGCAGATCCCATCTGAAATGTACCTCCTGGAATCCACACCATATCTTTTTGTGGTGGTCTACTGGGAGGAGAAACTGAGTTTTGGGGTTTTGGGGATACTGAAGTCATACTAACTTGGGGATTTTTGGCAAGATTTAATTAAGTAGTCGAATGGATTTAGATTCCCGACTTCTTCAAGAAGTCGGGAATCTGGGTTGGATTTAGATTCCCGACTTCTTCAAGAAGTCGGGAATCTGGGTTGGGTCAAGTTTTGGTTAAGGAAGTGTTATTCCTATCAAAACTTGCTTGACAAACTAATACTCACTGTGGGCTGGTGAAATTAGTCGCGCCATAACATGCCAGCGAACTCTTTTTCTGTATTTGTTTCTTCTTGATCATTTTCTACATGGACAACGACCTGTTGAATCGTTGCTCCTTCAAATTCACCGGGTGATTCATAATCACGGGATACTGGCTGTCCGCCATCTCGACCAACATTCAACCCTTCACCAGAGAGGGAAAATTTGCCGGGTTGGGTCTTGAACTCTGCTGTTTGTCCTGACGGCAATAACTCCCCGTTAATAGAGATGTCTAGATTTTGCTGCTCATCGTTGATATACAGACTGACATTTCCCAAGGTGCTGTTTTGATCGTCTGTATCAGTCTTATCAAACTGGGCAGAGAAGGTATAACAGCCACTGGGATTTTCTGGGAGGGGACAACTGACTTTTTGTTCATATTGTCCCAGCCAGTTATAGACATAACAAAGCTGGTTTTCATGGATGTAAAGACTGTGACCGCCAAAACGTCCGCCGTGGGCGAAAAGAACCCCTTTGACTTGTTGGTTTAGTTCCGGTAAAACCTTTGCTGGCAGAGTTGGGACTTTCTCAACTACTGTTTTGATGTTATAGGAGCGACCGCCGATGTTGATTGTTGCTCCTTGTGACAAGTCCATAGGTCCAGAAATCTGATGGAGTTGACCACCCACGGATAAAGTCATTCCTTGAATCGCGGGTACTGCCGAGATCTCTTCTGAATTGGAGAAATCAACCGTTGCGGTAATCTTGTAAGACCGACCCCGAATGTTGACAGCTACCGCTTCCGGGACTTCCGAACAACCGGGGTAGTAAGTATAGTCATTTCGCGGCTCACTCAACTGGGGACGAGGTTCACCTAACACCTCAGATGTTGAGCGATCGTCGAGAGGTAGTCCATTGTACTTGCCAGCTTGCGCGAACCAGATGTTCTTCATCTCTTCGAGCTTTTCAGGGAATTGTTCGGCTAAGTCTTTGCACTGAGTTGGGTCTGCGACGAATGGGTACTGATCTTTCAATTGTGTCAATTGTTCTTTCTCCCGATCAGTCAAATTCGGGTCCTCTGCCATGAAATACAGTTCCCACTTATCAAGTGGAAAATTGCTCCAATCAGAAGGTGTGGGCGGATGGAAGGTACAGGCGTGCCAGCCTTTGTGATAGATCCCCCGGGTTCCCAACATGGCATAGAACTGAGTCTGTTTTACTTTTTTAGGCTTGTTCGGATCGTCATCGGGGGCAACGTAATTGGGATCGGCATACCCAGGTGCAAAAGTATACTTAAAGCTGATGCCCTCAATTGGATTTTGGGTATAGCCTTTCACGACCTCTGGCGGCTCTAAACCCAGACACTCATAGAGGGTGGGGACAAGATCCACGGCATGAATGTACTGTTTGCGGAAATCTGGCTTTAAGTCTTTGGCCTTTGGGATGCCCTGGGGCCAGGAAATCATGAAAGGAGCAGCAGATCCTCCTTCGTAGCCCGACCACCGTTTCCAGTATTTGAAGGGTGTATCAAAGGCACAAGCCCAACCTGTAGGGTAGTGGTTGTAGGTTTGGTCTGTTCCGAGAACACCGATTTTACTGTAGTTGTATCCAGGGTCGTCAGGAATGTCGTTGAAGAACAAGTTTTCGTTGACTGAGCCGTTGGGACCACCTTCTGCACTGGCACCATTGTCTGCTAGGGCAATGATAATCGTGTTGTCTAGTTGTCCCGAATCTTCGAGATACTTGAACAAGCGACCGATTTGTTCATCGGTATAGGTCGAGAAGGCGGCGTAAGTCTCGGCCATGCGGACAAACAGTTCTTTCTCTTGATCCGTCAAAGTATCCCAAGGTCTGACATACTCAGTTTGCGGCCAAGGTTGACCAGCAGGACCGACAAAGTCTGGTTTACCCTCTTCATGCAGGTGTTCGCCATGAGGGTTGATAGGAGGTAATTCGGTATCGTCTAGGAATATTCCCATCTCTTTCATCTTAGTGAAAACGTCTTCACGGTATTTCTCATAGCCATCTTTAAAGACGCTAGTTTCCATCGGGTATTTCCCGTCAGCATCCATTTCTCCCGTGTTGTATCCGTAATCGTAGATTTTCTGCGGCCAAATCTGGTGTGGGGCGTGGTTGGCACCTGGAGAGAAATACAGCATCCAGGGCTTATCTGGGGCGATGACTTTGGCATCTTTAATAAACTGAATCGCCTTGTCTACAAAATCTTTAGACAAGTGATAGCCTTTTTCTGTGTCCTCCATATCGGGTTTGTAGGGAGGCTCAATCAGATGGTTATCGTAGATGATGTCGGGATACCATTGGTCAGTTTCTCCCCCCAAGAATCCGTAGTAGCGTTCAAAGCCGCGACCGAGAGGCCAATGACGCTTAGTCGCAGCCATGTTTGCTTCTTCTTCTGGGAGCAAATGCCATTTACCAATGGCGTAGGTGTTATAACCCCGTTCTACCAAAACTTCAGACAGTAAGGCATTTTCAAAGGGGATGCGACCGTTGGAACCAGGGAAACCACTGGTAGCTTCCTCAATGCAAGCCATCCCGTTGCTGTTGGCGTTGCGCCCATTCAAAAGAGATGAACGGGTAGGAGAACACAAAGCCGTGGTGTGGAAGTTGGTGTAAATCAAACCCGGTTTGGCAACGTATTCATTAAAGTTGGGCATTTTGATTTTGCCCCCAAACATATCCCACGCGCCAAAACCCGTATCATCAATGACGATGTAAAGAATATTGGGTGAGCCTTCAGGTGCTTTCGGTTCTGCGTAGGGTTCCCAATCTGGGACAGAATCGCGAATATCCAGAGCGATCGTACCGTTGAATTGTTTAGTCATCACATATCCTTGTATTAGAATTCTCCAACAACTCTTGTGGGATAGGCGTCTCGCCTGTCAAAGAGTTTGTTTTTTGCAGAGGTCTATTGATTATCAAGTTGCGATCGTTAGACGATTGAAGTGCGTTCGCGCAGCTGGCGCTATGCCCCTATGCCCAAACCAGGTGTTAGCCATCGGCTGAGCTTGCGGCATAAATTCATTGCTATAAAGTGCTAAAAACCAAAAGGCTTGCAATGGCTAGTTTTCCAGAAGCGAAGATAATCTGATAGATGATCCCTGATGTATATCGCTTTTTAGTCTTACAGCAACTAAAAAGCCAATTGCCTGCAAAAATCCCTCTAACGATGCACAAGATGTAATATTCCCACAACTTGAGAAAAACGAGTATTCCAAAATTCCAACTTTTGCGTGTCTGAGTAAACGCCACTAGAGAGGGTATAATCGCATTTGTCTGATCTAAGCTCGCTCAAGCGATGTCTCAGATGATTTTACTCAGCCGTAATCCCAATCTATGTCGCTGATTGCTAACCATAACTCCCAGGCGGATTCTCTGGTGGTGACTCGCCAGTTTGATGATATTGATGCTTTTGCAGAAGCCATCAAACCCCTGGATATCACAGTTAATCAGTTAACCCCTGGCTGTTTTCTGGGGAGTGTTAATTTTGCCAACTTTGGCAGTCTGAAGTTTACCCACGTTAATCAAAATCAAGGTATTAGAGCAATCGGACTCAAGTCTCCTAGTGACCTTACATTTGCGATCGCACTTCAAGCCGATCAAACACCAGTGGTGTCTCATGGTTGCCAGATCAAAGCACAGCATATAGTTGGGTTTGATCCAACGAGGGAAACCGATTTCATCACAGGGAAAGACTCCCACATAGTCCTTGCCAGTGTGAATGAGCAAGTTTTCCATTCCCTAGCCGAGCAAATGGGATGCGACCTGGGGCAAAAGTTTCTCCAGCAGAATTCCGTCCGGTTACATTCTGCATCATTGCGCCTTTTGAAGGCTTACTATCAGCAAATAACTCACATCTTCAGCAGCCAACCATCATTATTTATGCAATCGCAGATGCCATCCTTGATTGTGGAAGATTTTGTGCCGTTGCTGATCGATACCCTGGGAAAGATCGCCCCAAAAAAACGATACCAGCCCAAACCATTCCGCCGTTATGCCCTTGTCAAGAAAGCCGAAGAGATTGCTAAATTATATAGAGATAAACCTTTAACATTACAAAAACTATGTGACGAATTACAAACTAGCAGTAGCGCCTTATGTTATGGATTTAAAGAGATTTTTGGCATGAGTCCAATGGCGTATATCAAGATGCAACGACTCAATGGGGTACGTCGCGCTTTGAAAAATGCTGACCCTGGCAAAACATCGGTGATGCAGTTGGCTGATGATTGGGGATTTTGGAGTCCAGGGCATTTTGGCAGAGATTATAAAAAAATGTTCGGTGAGTTGCCATCAGAAACGCTGCGGATAAGTAGGTGCAGGTAAATAAAGTGAAAATAGCTATCCCTACCTATGGCGGGACGCCCACCCCACAAGAGATTGAAGGTTTTGTGGGGTGGGCTTCTCGCCCGCCATTGTGGTGAGTTTATTTATATTCACCTACTTAAGCCCGCATTTCTCACAAAGACAGGACTTACGCACCACGAGCCTAGAAACCCGGTTTCGACCTTCGAACGCGAGTGCGGAAGGGAGGCATATCGCTGATTCCCAAACCAACGATTTTTCGGATCGCCCTTTGTTTCTTTGCGTAAGTCCTAAAAGAGATCAAAAAATGGGGGTGTACTGATGAGGAGATAATCACAATCCTGCAAATAATGCTTCCGGGGTTGATCAACTGCAAAAAATTGGTATAGAGGTGGTTCAAGTACTTTCGATATCGCCAGCAATGCCAGCGCTATCATCCACCAATTTACCCTTTGATATCATGTCCGGTTGTATCGGTTGTATATAGTCGATTGTGCGAAAAGCTGTTTTTTTCCCTCCCACCTACCCACCTACCCACCTGCTCATCCGCTAGCCTAACGCTACCGATGCCTGGGGACATGATATGACTAGCTGGGTCAGGTTGGTCAGTTGTCCAATCGACTAGGGAACATCATAGATATCTCGGACAAACAGATAACGTTAATCATGTTCCCTACTCCTAATTATGGGTAATCGACCGGACATGATATTATATCATGTCCGGTTAATTACTTGTAATTAAAAACCTCGACCCGTCCCCCCGTCCCCGCGTCTGGGCGTCAGCCCGAATTATAAGTATTCAACCGGACATGATATTACTCTATCCCTGGCAGCTTGTGCAATCAATTGCAGCAATTCGTCGTCGGTGATGATTTCCTCTGCATCAGCTTGAGGTAATCCATCAAAGCGGACTTGTTTCCATAGAACATTTGTACATTCCAGGAGACAAAATTCTGGAATATACCAGCGATCTGCTTTCTCATTTTGCCCGTTTGCTTTCTCATTTCAGTAATTCGCGCATTCATTTTGGTATTTTCCCCAAGCAAAATGGCAATTTACTTTCTCATGAAGCTTGTTTGCTTTCTCATTTCAGTAATTCGCCCATTCATTTTGGTATTTTCCCCAAGCTTTATGGCAATTTACTTTCTCATTTTGCCCGTTGGCTTTCTCATTTCAGTAATTCGCGCATAGGCCACATTCCTCACCATCAACTGTCACATAGACAGTCGCAGCTAGTAAAAGTGAATGATTGGGCAGACTTTTAATTATATAAATACTCAGCTATCAGCCTGATTCTGAGAATCAAACTTTGGCATAACGCTGGATATGCCCTCTGAAAATCTCCATTTTGAATCAGTAAAAATTGCGTAAAAAATACGATTGTTTGAACGGCAGTTATAGGGATAAAATACAATATTAGGCATGGGTAAAGTTTTGGAGTGTGGTTATGTTTGTTGGTTTATACTTTTCGCCAAATCGCCAATTGTTAAATATTCTTGCTGTGAAACCTGACTTGAACCTTTAATCAAATCGGCTGCCTTTTCCCCAATCATAATTGTGGGTGCATTCGTGTTTCCCGAAGTCAGGGTTGGCACCTGACTCACGGTATTGCGCCAAATTTTCTGGGTCGCCGTGGGAGCAATTTGGGATAATGTACCATCAGCCGCCACCGCAAAACAGAAAGCCGCAACATTCCCGGTGTTCATGGGAATGGCAGTTCAAGCAATATAAAGATCGTAGGTGCAGAAAGCCGGTTTTTCTCGCTCAATAATATCTCTAACTAACCGTTCGTCTATTTGCTGACCTGGGTCGTGACGCAGGCGGACAATAAAGTGAAACGGACGTCCACCCCCTAGCATCGAATCAACGCCGGTAATAGTTTTTCCTAACACAAAACCTTGACTAAAAATCTCTTCTATGCTAATGTGCTTTTCGCTTTCCGGTAAATCTTCATCTAACGGTAAACCCGTGTAAAGATGCAGGTAAAAACGCAGACCTCGGCGCGTTCCGTGCCAGCGATAAAGTTCTACGGCATTGCGAATGAGACGGCGTTGATGTTTGGTTTCCCAACGAGGATCGATGGGCCAAGCGACCCACTGTGCTAGAAAAGGTAACAGGGTTTCCGGTGCGGTTAAAGGGTCTAAATATGCCCATAAAACGTCTATTGTTTGAACGGCAGGGTCGAATGCTTGCTCGAAAATATTGAGAAAGCGGCCTAAAAAGTCGATTTCGCGGTAAATTCCGGGTAAAAAATTGACGTAGGAACTGCTGGGACGAACAAAAAGATTAAAAACTGGACAGGCAAGAAGTTGCCGCTGGTTTTCTAATTCTGCGTAGACATACAATTGGGTTTCGTACTTTAATTTTAAGCGCGATCGCTGTTGATTCAAAGCAGATTGATTCTCAAAAAAATCTTCAGGAATTTGGAAGTACAGCGTTTTATCTACTTTTTGATTTGGGGCAATTTCTTCGGCTTCTTCCTGATACCAACTACACCAAGATTGGGGAAAATCTCCCTCAATTTCTAGCCGCCACCGCAGCGGATGACCTGCCTTATTTTCCAACTGTACTAACATTTCCCCTGGTTCTCCTGGAAAAACCACCAGGTTGTTGGTAATTTGTTCTTCTTTACTATTCCCGGCAAAGCTTGCTATTGCAGAGGTGTCTGTTGCCTGGGGGGGTTGCATCGAGGCAAGTTTTATCGCTAAGGTTGGACGGTAATTGGATTGGGTCATTGGGAATTGCTAATTGCTAATTGCTAATTGCTGATTGCTAATAGGGGACTGGTGATTGGTATTTTCCATTACGGATTACCGATTACCAATTACCAATTACCTATTACCTATTAATCAAAAAATTGGATGTTATGACCTGAATTTAGTTGACTATTTTCTGCTTTAGCCCAAGAACAGAGCAATCCTAAAGAACCTGGATTAATTATCGATTGCGGCGTGTCTTCGCGAAACCATTCTTCGCCGTATTTCCGCAAGTCAAATAGTTCTACCATGCCTAAATATCGCACGCCTGGAATTTTCTGGCACAAGGCAACAATATCGGAAGGATAGACGGGACGACCTAAATCCCAACCTTTTCCTTCGATTCCGCCAGTAAGAGGATTGAGAAAGCGATATAAAGTAACTAGCAATTGATTGCGGAGTTGTTCTTGAGCGCGCGGGTTGTTGTAGTTTCGATCGATGATAACTTCTGTTCTGACGCTGACGCCGATATATTCGGGTTCTTGTAATTTTACCTGCACTCCCAATGGTTTGCGGTCTTGCATGTATTCCATAATTGTTGTTTCCAATTGAGAGTTAAGTTTAAAATACTGCTCCGGGTTCATTCCTTGGCGAAAATCAATTGTATCGGTATTGATTTGGGGAACAATTAGGAGCGTGACTCGACCGGGTGCGGCATTAATTGGATCGGTGAGACAATGAGCGCGAGCGACGGATCTGGAGGCTTTTTTGGCGACGTTCTCGAAGTCTTCTGGGGTGACGGCAGATTCCCTGGTTCGCAAGATTTGCGGGACTCTAATTACTGCTTCATCTAAGGATTCGGGGTCGATTCCTCCGATGGCGGGTTGATAATTTATAACGCTTTTAACGTAAGGAATTGCTTGTTTAATAACCGTTAGTTTTTCCGCTTGAACGTTGCCGCGACTTCCCCCACCTGTGCGGTAAGCAACCATATAAATTTCTGCTCCTGGTGGGGGAACTTTGCCGTATTGTCGTTCTAGTGCTTCGTTGAAGTTATCGGTGGCGTAGTTTGGTTGGATATTGGATAAGTTTCGGGTTTCTGTGCTATCTCGCCGGACGATTCTGCTGGCGGGTTGGATTTGCGATCTCTCTCTAGTTCTCTGCTTTAATTGTGCCGGTTCTCGAATCAACGGGCCAAATTGAATCGTACCAGTTTGCGAATCTATAGTATAATGTTCGTCCTCCGGACCCGAGTCGGCAAAATCGGCAACTTCTATCCAATCTTCGGGTTGACCGTTAATCGGTCTTACCTCAATATGTTCGCCTGATTTTCGCTCTAAAACAGGTTTCCCTTGCAATTGAAAAGATTGTCCCGGTTTTCCATCGCTGACTCCTAAAAATTCGTCTTTAATCAGAATACATTCGCTGGCATTTACTGCACCGCCAATCGAACGAACGTTGATCCCAACAATACTGGGTGAACTGCTATAACTTGGCTGTAATTCTCTAGGAGTTGTGTAAACGCAGCGTATCCAATGACCCTGATATTCTTCAGTGCCGAAATTGGTGCTAGGCCATTGTTGGGGTAAGTGTAGCACAACATCGGCGCCGTCGATTAAAGGATTGGTGCCAAGCTGTCCTACTTCACTAAAACTGAATCCTTTTGTTTTATCGTCTTCTCTTTTTCTTAAAATAGTGGGTTGCCATGTTTGACCGTTCCAAGCTTCCCACCTCAAAGGAGGGTCATCGGGATCAATCCCAGTCGTTCTAGCAGCTTCGCCTCTAAAAGTAATAGCGATTACATTTCCTATAATTGGGCTTTCTGGGTCTTCTTGCAAGACTAAATAAAAGCAGTTACCGGGAGTGGATTGCTCGAATAGCAGCGTTTCTTCTAGAGTCCACCATTGATTGTTTAAGGGAGTGCGTTCCCGCAAATTTTGCGGTCTATCTTCTTCGGTATAACCTGTCAGGAAGTGGCTAATTTTAGGATTGCCAATAACCAATTCCCGCTCCGTGCTGAAAATAATTGCTTCTTGGGTTTCCGTTCGCACCGTCGCGACTTCAGTCGAGTCAGGAATTCTAATCGGTTCCGGTTGTGCTTTAGTTAAATAAAATGTCAGTTCGCACCAAGCAGGTGCGGGAGGTTGCAGGCGAATTCCCAACAATTCTAAAAACGCGACGTAATTGCGCCGGGGAACTTGATTGAACCGCATTAACATTTGGTCGGTTAACCAAGAAAACAGTTCAATTAAAGTTATTCCCGGATCGCCTGGGTTATGATTTGTCCATTCCGGACAGTAGCGAGGAATGCGAAGGATACATTCTTCTACTAAATCATCAAAACTGCGGTCGTCGAGATCGGATTTCGGTAATTTTGGTAAAAAATCAAAGTCCATAATTTATATCGAGTAGGTTGCATTATCCACTATAAAACTTCGACCCGTCCCCGCGTCTCCCCGTCCCCCCGTCAGTTACTTTTCTTCTGGTGCTAAATAAAAGGGATAAACCAAACTTCGAGTATCGGGACTATTTTTAGGTTGATAAACGATCTCAATATCTACTTTACCCCTGACTGGGTCGGGGTCGGCACGCACTTCTTTGAGGATGATGCGCGGTTCCCACATTTCCAAAGCTTCTTCTACGTACAGGCGGATTAGCATCAGGGTTTGAACGTTCATCGGTTCAAATACTAATTCTGACAGGCGAGAGCCAAAGTTGGGGCGATACACCCGTTCCCCCAAATCCGTTCGCAGGATAATGATGATAGATTCTTCGATGTTTGGCGTACTCGCACTGAGTTGTATCCCACCCTGTACGTTGACTTGTATGGGAAATCCTAACCCGGCACCAATGTAGTCTTCCTGCTGATAATAATAATCGTCTTCAGGCATAGGAGTTCGTTTTTTTGCCTGGTGTATATTTTACTACAATGTTGCGTCTATGGCTAGTTGCTGGGGATGGGTTTTTGCGATCGCGTGCGGGGGGAGCTTTGTTTGTAGATTGAGATCTTGCACCAATATCATAGCTCGCTGTGAGAATTTATTCTCACAGCGAGCAGCTCAAGTCCGTTAAAACAAACTGGTTTAATTGCATTGAGTCGGTTTTAACCGACTTGAGATATGAGCAACGGAAATTTATTTCCGGGCGGGTTGGGAGACTGATGCCAGATCTGAATAGAAAAACTCAAACATCCTAAAGGTTGCCGCTACTGGGAATTAAGATATCCAATTCGTTTCTTTTTGGCGATGGGTCTAGGGCAGTCTTTTTGGTAATGTGACCTGACTTATACAGGTTGTAAATCGATTGATTCATCGTACACATGCCGGAGAAACTACCTTCTTTCATCGGTGCTTCAGTTTCCTCAACTTCCCTGGGGCGGATAAAGTCTTTGATCGTATCTGTATTGAGCAAAATTTCGTGGATGGCGGCGCGTTTGCTATCAGTAGTTCGGACTAGAGATTGAGCTATTGCAGCTACGAGGGACTCTGGGAGTTGAACGAGCAAAAGTTTTTGATCATATGGTTCAAACATATTCAAGATCCGATCTATAGTTTTGACGGCACTGTTGGTATGGAGCGTACCAAATACCAAGTGTCCGGTTTGAGCAGCTTGGAGGGCAGTGTTGACGGTGTGGCGATCGCGCATTTCTCCCATTAAGATTACATCTGGATCTTCTCGCAATACTGCCTTCAACCCCCGATTGAAATCCAGGGTGTGAATGCCTACTTCCCGCTGACTAAGAACAGATTTGTGGTCTTGATGGACAAATTCAATTGGGTCTTCGATGGTAATGATATGCTTGGGCATGTGTTTGTTAATGTAGTCCACCATTGCAGCCAAAGTTGTAGATTTGCCCGACCCAGTGGCAGCTGTAACCAGAACCAAACCTTTTTGATAATGGCAGAGCTGTTGAAATACTTTAGGTAACCCCAGTTCCGCAATGGTAGGAATTTTTAACGGAATCAACCGCAGCACCATTGAATAGATTCAACCTCACCCGAGCAAATTCATAGCTGGCAGATCCATCAAAATCAAAAGTCTCTTGAAACTGTTTCATTTCTGTTTCTGTTAATACTTCTCGCACCCAGCTAAAAAACGTCGCTTCATCAGTTTTGGCATAGGAACTAACTTCAATTTCTCCTCGATTGCGAAAGCAGGGAACTTTACCCAGACCCAAAGGTCGGTGAGAAAACCCTTTTTCATCAGCTTCTCGCACCAACTGTTCCAGGGTAGGTACGCTAGATTGAGGTTTTGCTGCAACTACCTGAATTGCCAGGTCTATCCGGTCACTATCCAGCATAATTGACAAACGGTAGCTTCCGGGCTGGTGTAAGGCGAGATCGATGCGCCAATTCCCTTTGCTGGTAACAGAGGGAGCAGTCACTTTGATCTGGTTCAGGACTTACGCAAACACCAAAGTTTCTATGAAAAATCGTCGGTTTGGCAACTAAAGATCTACGCATAAACTTTGGTGATAGGCTCGTCGTGGGTAAGTCCTGTGGTTGTCTATTGCCAGGATCGGATGAGTACCAGCATAGATCAAAGCGGCACATCCAACCACAGAAAACCTCTGGAGTGCTTGAATCGGCAGAGTTGGAGCTTCGAGGATTTTGAGCATATTGGTTAATAGTTTGACGTTGCTATCTGTTTATATGTCTGAGAGTCGAGCAGGTATGCAATCTCGCTGGCGCAAAAGCTGCAAAATGCGTCAGACTGGGGTGTGTGTGTTCTGGGGGAGTTCTGGGAATACCGCTCAAAACGCGAGTCAGGTGGAATAATTCAGGACTTACGCTCTTCGGAACCTATCACCAAAGTAACTTGGCAGCGAACGCGAGTGCGTGCGGTCGGCATATCTCTAGTTTCATAGAAACTTTGGTGTTTGCGTAAGTCCTATAATTCTGATTCGCTGTTCTCGATTCAAGTTGCGTGTACGGTTCGTGTGTCGTCGTTCGTAGTTCGCGATCGCTTAAACCAACCGCTTCGTTTTTTCACCAGATCGTCTCGCTTTTAACTTCTAGAAGTTATGACAGAACCCAACGTTACGCACAAATCCAGTTCTGAATATATGAGGGCAGAAAATATGCTGGATAAACTCCCTCCCGCCGCGAGACAATGGGCTGAAAGTTTGCCTTGGCATCAACGCCGCTACGTTTTATCTTTGTGTCATTTAATTTGTGCAGCAACTCCTGAAGTCCAAGCCGAATTTTTAGATTATTATACCGCCGATGGCTTAGTTGCCAGAACCCTGCGCGATCGCGATACTCAACACCGAGTCCAATGCTATCTAAAAGCCTTTAACATTCAAACCGAACTCAGCGAATCCCTGTTAAAAATCTATGTGAGACAGTTTTATATCCATTCGGCTCAAGATACGCGCCGCCAGCCGGAGCGGTATTTAGAATCCGCCTTGCGCTTATGCAGCAATACCGAAGAACGAAATAGTGTTTTTAATTATATTTTGGGTTTTGAACTCTTTAAGATGATGTTTAAAATGAGTTGGTCGCAGCACGAAAGATTAGCTTCTTTGCAAAAATATCCATCCCGATTTATTCAAGAGTATATCAAACCCATTCAACTCGCTCATAAACTCAACAAATTAGTGATTCCCAAAAATGAAAAAGTATTTTTTGATAAACACGGTTATTTTATTCAAAAACCCAACGTCACCGATAAAAAGCTGACCGAGATAGTCATCGCTACCTTCACAACAGATACGGTGATTGATTTTGGGTTTTCTATTATTCGTCACCTCAAATCTTTAGTCTTCGACTACGAATATATTTTTCAAGCCGAACAAGAAAGCATTTTTACCTAATAGGTAACCCTTGCTAGTTATAACTATCGTGGGTTGCACAGCAGAAGCTAATCGCCAGCTTGCTAATTGCTAATGGGAATATTTTTCGGTTCTACCAGCCATTAGCTATTAGCCATTAGCCTGTCTTGGGCCCTAAAAAGATAACTAGCAACAAGCGTTAGGTAATAGGTAACTGGTAATGGATAATTGTCTGGTGATTCCACAGCCAAATAATCCAATTATCAATTACCACCGCCACAGTTTATAACTAGCAACTTGAGTTAATAGGAAATAGGTCGATCTGCCATTACCCATTACCCTCATGACCCACGCGGTCGCCTGGGAACGCCATTACCCAATATCTAATACGCAAGACAAAATTGACGCTCGTTAAGTACTGCTTCGCCATAATCGGGTATCCAGACGATCCATTCATTTTCTGAATGCTGACACAAAAGTAACGCTTCGTCATGGCTCATGGGACTGGGAAGTTCCATCAGATGTACCCAGGTGGAAGCTTGGTAAGGCTCAGACCCATCGAAATCAGACTCTTTTGACCAAATATTACAGCATGGATGGCGAACAACATCTGCTTGACAGGTGTCGAGTTTCATCTTTTTTCCTCCCAAAGAGCCACACACCACCAAGGCTGACCGATCTTCTGGCGATCCGCGCCGCCTCGGCAGAGGGGATAATCATAAAAATTTCTGTATCTTAAAATACATAAATTTTGTTTCAGGCGCTAGCAAATGTTTTATAACTTAACGTTGCGATCCAAGTGTGACTCAAATGAGCTACCACAAACGGGTGTCACTCGAATAAGCGACTGGTAACTAGGGTAGATCAACAGCTATATTTATAGATTAAAAGCATCTTTCGATTCAAGTTAGCACTGCATTACTTTAGCCAGGTTAGTAATGCCTTGAAAATGAATATTTGATATCAAATATTATGCCTTTGCGGTTGCTATAACACCCTTTATACCGCAGCCTGAAGGGTGCGGCTGTACAAACAAAGACCGCCTGCGCGGTCTATAGAAATGAGGGGCCAGAAAACATGCTGGCAACTAATCTCGAACTTGGCTGATGCACGAGTTAATTTTTGACTACTTTTATGGAGGTTTTATGCTTACTAAGCCTTTGGCAGTTCTATCGGCTTTGATAACAATTTCTTTGGGTGGAAGTTTATTGTTCGCCAAACCCTCTGAAGCTCATAGTAGCGGTTATTGCGGACACGGCACGGTGGTAACTCATTCGGCTCGAATTAGATATATCCGCTCACTGAATCGAGGGAATCAGCATTGGCATTATTATTTGCACAACCACAGACAAGGGCGTGACCATTACCAATGGAAACGTTGCCCATCCCATTAAAGCCATTGATCTAATTGACCAATAGATAACTCAAGTTGTTAGTTATCTCGTTATCAATAGCTAATGGCTAATAGCCGAAAAAATTTTTGAGCAATTAGCAGTTAGCCATTAGCAATTTCAGCAACCCAGTTTATAACTAGCAACTTTGAAGAAGGGCTATTAACAATAATTTGCGAGGCGTATTTGCTACGAATGCGCCTTATTTTTTTACAAAAAACAGCCCTGAATTTCTATGCCTCGACTTGGCATTACCTGTTCAAACAAATCGGTTGGCAATGCTTGTTCCACTGCCCAAACACCGGGTTTGTGCAGTTTTCCATCGAGGATTAACTCAGCCAGCGTACCCGTGCCGCAACCTGCTGCTGCGGCTGCATTTTCATGGACTAAAGTTGAGCAATAAATCGCCGGTTGACCGTTTTTAATCCCCGTGACTTCAGAGCGAATGGCGACGCCTATGCCGGTGAAGCGATCGCTTACTCCGGTCATCTTATAGCTAACATTGGCTAAAAACTCGATAACGGCAGAATTTTTCAACCAGCTAGCGGGCCAAGTTTTAGCCACCCACCAGGTAAGATAATTGTAAAAATCGGGAACCGAACCGAATTTAGTAATCACCGTTTTGACCGGAAACGTATCTGGAAGCGTAAAAGTTTCTGGCATATCGTACCAGTAAACGCCAGTTTTCCCGTAGGGGGGAGGGAAGGTAACCGTTTCGCGATCGCTATAAGGTTTTACCACCTGCCATTTGCTATCGATCCAACATTCAAAGGGATTTTGCAACCCCAAAAATGTCGTCCGCATCACCGTAATACCAGCACCCCCAGATCCGGATACCACATAACTTAAATGGATGCGATCCGCACTATCCAATTGCTCAACGTCGTGCCGCACCATACTATTAGAAATACCGGGGAAAATCCCCGTATTTACAATAGCCGTAACCCCGGCTTTTTCCGCCTCATATTGATAGTTTAGTGCCTTGACAGTAAAAGAGCGGTGGTCGCTGACATCGAGGTAGTTTACGCGATTTTCGATGCAAGTTTTGAGGACGCTAGCATCGCGGTAGTGAAATGGACCAGCACAGTGGATGACGATTTGGGATTGAGCGATCGCTTCTTGCAACAATTCCTTATCTGCCAAATCCAACGTCAGAAACTGTACTTGCGACCCCAGATTAGAACTGACCGCATTTCCGGTTACTGGGTTTCTCCCAGTAATCGTAATTTCTGCCTGTGTATGAGCGACCAAATCCGCCGCCACACTGCTGCCAATTCTGCCGCTTCCCCCAATAATTAAAACGCGATTTGTCATTGCTAATTGCTAATTGCTAATTGCTAATTGGTAATGGATAAAAAGTATTTTATTACCGATTACCCATTACCGATTACCGATTACATAATTCTAAACACCGATTCAACTGTGGATTTAATCGAATCGCGTGCATCCTTTAAAGTTTGGGCAATCGGTTGTTGCGCGTGCAAGAATACCCTAGCACAATTGCGTCCCGGCATTCCAGAAACCGAACCACCGGGGTGAGTTCCAGCACCCGTGAGGAACAGTCCATCAATCGGCGTTTTGTAATTAGCAATTTCCGGCAATGGACGGAAGAATACCATCTGATCGAGAGTCATATCGATGTGATAGTAATTTCCGTTATAAGCGCCTAAACGCGCTCCTAATTCTGCCGGACTTTCGACGCGACGCGCAAAGGTTGCCGTCTTCACGTTTGGCGCGTATTCTGCTAGTTTATCAATCACCCGATCGGCGACTTTATTTTTCAGTTCATCCGTCCAACCCGTGCCGTATTGACCCGTTCCTTCTAAACCAGCAATTCGATAAGGGGCAAAAAATTCGATCCAAACTGTATGTTTGCCATCGGGTGCCATCGATGGATCTAACATCGTCGGTTGCACTAGATACATCGAAGGATCTTCTAGTGGAATTTTACCAACAGATGGATCGCTGTGAGCAATTTCAACTTGCCGCACCGAGTCAGCAATTAACACCGAACCAATCAAATATTCATCTTTGTGTTCGTGATGTTCAAACCGTAACGGTTCGTTCATTGCTAAGTCGATTTTGAGGATCGTCTCGTTATTATTAACAATGCGACGATCTAACCGTTCCCGCAACTCTGGATCTGCTGCATCCACATCGCTTTCATCGATTAATTGCAAGAACAAGCGCCGCGCGTCGATATTAGAAATAACGCCTTTTGTGGCGCGGTATTCCGTGCCATTTGCCACCCGAACGCCGACAGCTTTTCCATTATCAACCAAGACGCGATCGACATGTTGGTCGGTGAGAACTTCTCCACCCAACCTTTTAATTAATCGCAGCAATGCTTCTACCAAAGCACCCGTCCCGCCTCTCGGTCTTGCCATACCGGGGTTGTGACGCATTGCCATCATAATTGCACCGATTCCCAGGGTTTTTTGCGAGGGAGGCGCGCCTAATTCAGAAGCTAACCTCGCCAGCGGTGCTTTGAGAAATTCTTCGTCAAACCACTCGTTCAGCATATCCTCGGCGCTGGTTAACATCGTGCGAACAAAGTCTAATGTTTTGTTCGGCGAACCGATGACCGAGAATAAATCTTTCAGCTTTTGAATGTCGTAATTGCCTGCAATATCGATAATCGATTTTGGCGGTGCGTTAAACATGGGAATCATTGCCCCTAACGCGCGCTGCCAGAATAGGGTGAATTCTTTGTATTTTTTGGCGTCCCGATCGCTGTAGCGGGCAATTTCCGCACAAGTTTTGTCCAGGTCGCGATGGGCTAGGAAATATTTTCCGTCTGGATGGGGACAAAAAACAACCGGGTCGCAGAAAAGATATTCTAATCCGTATTTTTCCAGTTCTAATTCTTCAACAACTGGTCCCAGGTGAATAAATTCGTGGTCGATGGCGCAGAGGTTGAATTTAAAACCCGGTGCTTCCTGCGGCATGATTTCCTCGGTTGTAGCTGCTCCACCGGGAACCGAACGTTTTTCTAGTAATAAAACGCTATATCCGGCTTTGAGTAAATAAGCGGCGCAGACTAAACCATTATGGCCTGCACCAATAATTACAACATCATAGGTTTGCATTTGTGTTGCTCCAGACGGTATTGTCTTTCCTCGATACTAAAAGGATAAATAAATGTAAAGAATCTGTCCAATTGTAGAGATTGTTACTTCTAAGTAGGTGGGTATAAATAAATTGAAAACTGGGCGGGCGGGACGCCCACCCCACAACAGAGTGAAACATCTTGTGGGGTAGGCATCCTGCCTGCCTCCCCCACCCCACAAGAGAGTGATATCATGTCCGGTTGAATACCCATAATTAGGACTGACGCACCGGAAGCTCCTGACGGGGAGACGCGGAGAGTTTTAATTATGAGTGAAAAGCCTGACATGATATGAAACATCTTGTGGGGGAGGCATCCTGCCTGCCTCCCCCACCCCACAAGAGAGTGAAACATCTTGTGGGGGAGGCATCCTGCCTGCCCAATATTTGGAATAACTATTTTCACTTTATTTACCTGCACCTACTTATAAAGAAGGTATTTGACGCATATAAGCTTCCACTTCCAGAGTTAAACTACCTTCTCCCACGACAAAATTCTTGATCCGAAAAGCCGATCCTTCATATTCAAAATAAGGTAAATTCATCAATTCCTTTGCCTTTTTCATCAAAGCATGAGCAAATTCGATTGAAATACCTTTTCCTTTGGTGCAGTAAAGCCCTTGCAGCAATATGGGATGTTCTTCGGTACGAGGTAATGCACTTGCAGTGAAGGCAATTTATTCACTTTTTACCTCACTTTGTATCAGGAATTCGCCGCTAAACATTATTTGGTTGTTACCGCGTAATTGCATTTCCATCTGTTGCGGTTTCAAAGTCACCAATCCATCATCCACATGCAAATCTATCGATGGCATCTTGCGGCGAACAAAGTCTGAATTCATCGCTCGGTTAAGATCGGCTTCTTTTAAGACAACGCGAATACTAGCATCGGTGGGGTGGTCTAATTCAACTTCGCCGCCAAAAAGAGAGCCTAAAACATCGATACCAATATTACTGGTATGCAGTTCCATTTCCTGCACGCGAATATCTTTTTGTACGACCAAACCTTGTCCCACAACCGAAACCGAATCCGCCTTTCCTTGAACCATTTTCAGCAAATCGGTGCGGACGTTTACATTAATTTCTTCGACTGCCTCAAGTTGGCTGGTTATTCCTATTTCCGCTGCTTGGGAAAGCGCTTGTTCTTCTATTTTTAGATTATTGTCTGGCATAATATTGATTTGAGATTTGAGATTTGAGATTTGAGATTTGAGATTTGAGATCTTAGATTTTAGATGTGGTCACCCCCCCCTTATCAAGGGGGGGCAGGGGGGGGATCGGATTTTGAATTAAAAGATTGCAGATTCAAATAAAATCTTAAATCTGCAATCTTAAATCTGACATTACGATGATGGGAACTGCGTCACCAAAGCTTCTGCTTGCAGCGTTAGCTTACCTGGTTGCACGTCTAAATGCTTCAGGCGCAGCGACATGCCTTGTAGTTCAAAGTTTCGCAGATCTAACAATTCGCTAGATTGCTCTAACAAAGCTTGGGTAAGTTCTGGGGAGATTTCTTCGCCTTCGGCGTATTGAACTTCTTCCAGGGATAGGCGATTTCCACCTTCGCGCATACGCGGTACAGCGGTAAAAGAAACTTGCTTAGTCTCGCCGGTTTCTTGCATAAAAACATCGGCTTTGAGAGCAAATTTTCCTTCACCAGGTAAGCGAAATTCCACCTGTTTTGTGTCAATGGTCATCGGTTTACCGTTGACATGTACCTTTTGGTTTTGCAGTTTTTCGCTGAGGAATTCTGAATTAAAGGCGCGGTCGATATCTGCTTCGGTTAAAACCACATAAGTTTCGGCTTCAGTGGGATGATTCAGTTCAATTTTGCCAAAGGCAGCGCTGAGGGGATTAATGGCAATATTATCGATATTTACCTTTAATTCTTCGGCGCGCAGGTCTTGTTGCATTACCAGACCTTTGCCTTCAATTGAAACTGATTCTAATTCGCCTTGAATTAGCTTAATCGGATTAGTCCGAATGTCTACATTCAGTTCTTCGACTTCATCCAATTGACTGGCTAATCCAATTTCTGCGGCTTTTGAGATCGCCTGCTCTCCTAAATCTGGCATAAGTGCGTTATCTGCCCTATAAATACGTTGCCCTGATTGTTACTGTAAGTTGTCTCATAGGGGCAGAGTATCCGTATAGCGACAGAATAAATTATTTGAGCGACAATCTATCTATCGAGGGGGGAATATGACGGCAGAAATTGGTAATACCAATAAAGAAACTCGGTTGCTTAAACAATACCTTCGCCAATTTTCTGCAACGCCCCCAGCCCCCAGGCTAAAGCCTGGGGCTACACAAACAAAGCCCACCTACGTGGGCTTGAAACCCACTAAGCCCGCGTAGGCGGGCTTTGTTTGTATAGCCGCACCCTTAAGGGTGCGGCTATTTTGGCGAAGGTATGCTCAAAGAAACCCGGTTTCTTTCTTAAACTTGCACCGGAATTTTGACTGCTTTTCGCTGACCTGTTACAACCATTTTGAGACTGGTAGGGGGCGCTAAAGTGACGCCACGGCGGACGGGACGAACGGGATGTTTATCAGCAAGTGCGAGTTCCCAGCGAGACAAAATAGTTGCGAGTACTAATTTCATTTCATATTGGGCAAATGCCATGCCGATACAGCGGCGATCGCTCCCACCAAAGGGAAAATATTCGTAAGGTGAAAATTGCCTTTCTAGAAAACGTTCGGGTTTGAAACGCTTTGGTTCGGGGTAGATATCTTCGCGATGGTGGGTTAAATAAACGCAGGGAGAAATCACCGTACCCGGTGCAAATTCATATCCCATTAGTTGGAAGGGGGATTTCACAATTCTAGGAAAAATCACCATTGCGACTGGGTAAATTCGCAGCGTTTCTTGGCAAACTGCGTTCAGGTAGGGCAGTTTGGTAATGGCATTGGGGTCTAACTCACCACCAAGGGTATCTAACTCTTTGAGCAGTTTGTCGCGAATTTCTGGTAAATTGTGAATCCAGTACAATGCCCAGGCTAGGGAAGAAGCAGTGGTTTCGTGACCGGCAAATAGCAGAGTCATCAATTCATCGCGCAACTCTTCATCGGTCATTGGCTGACCTTCTGCATCGCGAGCAGACATCAGCAATGTCAGAATATCAGTTCGAGATGGGTCTGGTTGCGCTCTGCGTTCCTCAATTTCGGCATAGAGTAGTTGGTCAATTTGTTGCTGTCTGCGGACAAAGTGTCCCCAAGGACTCCAAGCACCTAAATCTACCTGAAGCGACTGAAAAAACAGCAAGCTGGAACTGAGGGGAGAACTCACTGCATCTAGCAGCGATGTAAAAAGGTCTTTTAGTTGTTGGTAACGCTGCCCCTGGTGAATGCCAAATACAGCATTTAAAATTACCTGGAGGGAGATTTCTTGCATGGCAAAACGGACGGGGAAGGGTGAGCCGTTACGCTGCTGACCGATTAATTGTTCAGTCAGTTCACACATCAGCTTGCCGTAGGCTTTCATCCTTTCCCCGTGAAACGGAGGCGTCAACAGCTGGCGCTGGCGTTGGTGGCGTTCTCCATCCAGCAATACGATTGAGTTATTTCCCACAATCGGTTGTAAGATGTAATTGCCCGAACCAGATTCAAATAGTCTTGGATCTGCGGTCAAAACCTCCTGAATTGCTTTTGGGTTGCTCAATAGCACGTAAGGTGGAATATTGCCCCACCGCGCTGTAAAAATCTCACCGTAGCGCTCCGCAGAGGTTTCAAGGTAATTTAAGGGGTTAGCGATCCACTGGAGTAGCTGTATATATCGGGGCGTTGTTGGCCCAGGGGGTAGTTTCATCGGTTTTGTTAAAAATCGTTACTTTCCTGAAACTAACCTAGCAAACGTGGAGGTGCGATCGCTGTTTCAACGGCTGGTGAGGCAGGTGAAAAATCCTCTCTATCCGCCTTCTTGTTACTATGTTTGAGCCAAGACGGGCTTGCCTGTAGATATTGCCTGTTCGATAATATCGGCGGCGCGACTCACTCCCCCTGCTTGGCGAATGGCTTGTTGTAACCGAGCTGCGTTCTTTTTATAGAGTAGTCCGCGAAAACCCCGCGTCTTCAGACCGGGGTGACCGCGCGAGACTTCAGTCTCGCGAATTTGCCCTGACTAACAAATTTAAAGTTTAGTTTTTATTGCTTGAAACCCAACAATAGTCAGGGTAAGATTATCACAGAAACCAACTAGCCTCTTGACGCAAATTGCTGACAAATTACGTTTACAAATTGAGGCCAAACATTACCCAAAGCTCAAAGATGGAGCAATGGATAAACATGCTTAGGTGTCATTACAACTGGTGCTTGGGCGACAGAATTAGTCAATACAATCAGCAATTCATCCAGGGAGAGTACAGCGACCTAAGAACAAAAGCTCCTGCCAGTCCATTAACCTGTTTTGTCAGCAAGAATGGCGCTACAGGAGAACCGTGGAAAGGTACTGAAAATACCAAGAATCCTCGCCGCAGCGAGTCGTGATATTCAAATTACCGCATTACCGCAACTAAAAGTAGCTAGACCTTGGTATGCAGCGATTGATTCGACGGTACTGCAACAGAATGTCAAGCGCTTGGATATCGCATACAAGAACTTTTTTGAAGGCCGGGGTTTTCCCAAATTCAAAAATCGCAGCAACTTTACATCATTTACTTATGCAATGGGGGTGAAAACTCAAGGGAGTAAGATTTATTTACCCAAGTTGGGATGGATGCGATTTTACAACTCCAGACCTGTTCCAAGCGGTTTTACAATTAAAGTGGCGACAATCCGCCAACGCCAAGATGGATGGTATGTATCGCTCTTGATCGAGGATAAAACCGTACCAGACATAGTTACTAAATCTTTAACCGAAGTCAGATGTGTGATCGGATGTGACTTGGGAATTACCAAGTTGGTACATCTTTCTGATGGATATCAATTTCCCAATCCTAAGTTTGGCAACAATAAGAAAGCCAGACACTTACTAAAGACGAGACAGCGACGAGTTAATCGTAAGGTTAAAGGCAGCAATCAACAAAAAAAGGCACGCCATTTGGTAGGACGCCTGCATAAAAAGATTGCGGATAAGCGACAAGCTTATCAATGGTGGGTAGCAAAAACTATTGTTTCCCGACGAGTGGATGCTATTGCCTTGGAAGATTTAAACGTATCCGGCATGTTGCGTCGATGTCGGGTGAAGAAAGATGAAGAAAACGGGAGGTTTTTACCAAACGGACAATCCAGAAAAGTTGGATTAAATCGCGCTATCTCTGATGCTGCTTGGAATGAATTAATCTTAAAGATCGAGTATCTCGCTGCGAAGCAAGGAAAGATCGCCATCAAGATTAATCCAAAACATTCCAGCACGGAATGCAGAAATTGCGGACATGTTGACCGCAGCAACCGCGATGGTGAAAAGTTCATCTGTTCGGCTTGTGGATTTTTTGCTCACGCTGATATTTCTGCTGCGAAAACTATCAGAGACAGAGCATTAGAAGTGGTACGCCGGGACTCGACGGAACCTGCGGGTAAAACCGCTAAACGCCCGAAACATCGTAAGGAGAAATCACCACGTCGTAGCGACAAAGGTGGTGAGCCTGGGAACCTTGTTACCAAGGATATTAAGACCGTAATGTCTTAAGAATCCCCGTGCCTTCAGGCCGGGGAGTGTCAAAAGAGTCTTCTTTTAGCACTTGCTTGATGGCACTTTGGAGTGCGGGAACGTTTAAGCGTTTCAAAGGCATCACTTCTCCGACACCAATTCTGGCAAGACGAGCAGCGATTCCAGGTTGTTCGTTTGTAATTGGAATCGCTACGATAGGCACGCCGCTGCTTAATGCCCCCAGTATGGTATTCATGCCAGCATGGGTGATAATCAGCCTGGAGCGTTCAATTAATTGCTGGTGGGGTGCAAACGGAACCACTAGCGGCTCTCCGGGTAGCTTTAAGTCTGATGCCTGAATGTTTGGATTTCCCAAAGAGATTACCAGTTGCACGTCCAATCCGATGCAAGCCTCAGCAATAGTATGAAAAATTTCCCATTTCCGGTTTTGTAAAGTCCCCAGAGAAGCGTAAATCAGAGGTTGACCCGTCAATTTTTCAAACGGAAAAGAAAGAGATGGGAAAGAAACGGGTTCTAAACCAGATGAATCTTGAAACGGCCCGGTGTAATGGAAGCACCGAGATAAACCAACTCGCGGGAAATCAAACTCTACTGGGATCTGGCAGATTTGAGCCAGTTGGGAGTAACCATTCTCGCGGCTGGAATAGGGGGGTAAATTCCATTGCTGGCGCTGCCGGACAACTATATCCCAAACGGGTTGCGTAACGCGGTTGATCAGCAAGTTCCCCGCTTGGTTACGCAGACGCGCCCACCATGCTTGGCTGTAACTCCAATGGGTAAAAAATGGGGGAACTCCAGCTTCCTGGTTCAGCAACAGCGCATTACAGACGGTGATGTAGGGAAGATTGAGGAAATCAGCAACCGTTCCACCTGCACGGGTGACCTGATCGATTAGCAACGCTTCCACACCGGCAGCTTTAACGGCTTCTGGCAATTCGCCGAAAAGCATGGCTGTTTCTTGTTGGATCAAACTGACTGTAAATTTCAACCCAGCCAGTCCGCTCATTTCACCCAACTGTTTATATTTTTGCTCCAAGGTTCCGGCAGGAAATGCATCTTTTCCAATCGTCGAGAAGTTTAATCCCGATTTCATCACCTTTGGTTGAATGTCGGGTATCCCAAATAGGGTGACGCAATGACCGCGTTTTTGTAATTCTCGACCCAAGACGCACATCGGGTTGAGGTGACCGATTGCTGGAGGACAGATGATACCAAAATGGGTCATAAGCAACTCGCCACCATGAAACTTCCGGTTAGGGAACAGCGTACCAAAAAGGGGCGCGATCGCGCTTACTTTAGTTATGTGCAACAGCGCGATCTCCACTCTGCTAGCCTGAGCTTCAACCAGTTGGGTTGAGGCACAAAACCCAACCTGCGAGCCTAGCGATCGCTCTCCCTATTTCCTCTCCCTAATTATTTAGCTCCAGGCGTAGGTTGGGTTTCGTACCTCAACCCAACCTGCGAGTGTTGGGTTTCACTGCGTTCAACCCAACCTACAGTTCCTGGAACAATAATAACGACAGCTTAAATGCCTCCCACGATCCCTTGAGCGTTAGTAACAACAGCTTCGACGTTAGTAACAACAGCTTCGACGTTAGTAACGACAGCTTCAACCTTGGTAACGACAGCTTCGACGTTGGTAACGACAGCTTCGACGTTGGTAACGACAGATTGAGACTTAATAGAATACACTTGATTTTTCGTAAATTAATAGCCCGTGTAGACGGGCCTTAGTTTGTATAGCGGCACCCTTAAGGGTGCCGCTATACAAACTAAGGCCACAAGAGCTGTATTCCACCAAGTCGCAAACCGCTATAATCTGCTACCTGAGCTTCAACCAGAAACGGCCTCAAGAGTTCGCGACTTCACGGGACGCTCACCTTTTACCACCATCTGAATGCTACGATTCGGTGCTGAAACCAAACCCCGCCGTGTCGGTAGAATTTCGCGATGGTCAGCAAGTTCCAGTTCATAACGCGAGAGTATTTTAGCCAGTGCCACTTTCATTTCAAATAAGGCAAAGGCATAACCAATGCACCGCCTCGCACCACCGCCAAAAGGCAAGTACTCATAAGGTGAATATTGCCGTTCTAGGAAGCGTTCTGGCTTAAATTGTTTGGGTTCTGGATATAAATCTTCCCGCTGGTGAGTTGAATAAATTGAACCCATCAAGATCGTACCCGGTTCGATGTCGTAACCGCCTAGCTTAACAGGCACTTTCGGCACTCTTGGGAAGGTTAGCATCCCAACCGGATAAATCCGCAATGTTTCGCTGCAAACAGCATTGAGATAGGGCAATTTGAAAATAGCGCCTGGGTCTGGATTATCGCCCAAACTATCGAGTTCTTGCAGTAATTTTTCCCGTACCGATGGTAGTTTGTGAATCCAGTACAATGCCCAAGCGATCGCAGTGGCTGTAGTTTCGTGACCTGCGGTTAACAGCGTCATCAACTCATCGCGCAATTCCTCATCGGTCATCGGTTCTCCCGCTTCATCCCGCGCAGACATCAGCAAGCTAAGGATATCTGTGCGCGAGGAATCGGGTTGCGCCCGACGTTGTCGCATTTCCTCGTAAAGCAGATTGTCAGTTTCCTGCTGACGGCGCAGAAATTTTCCCCAAGGAGTCAGCGGCCCTAAATCTCTTTGCAAAGCTGGAAAATAAAGCATGGCGGCGCTGAAGGGAGAACTCATCTCATCCATCATTGCAGTCAGAAGATGCTCGATCTTTTCGCCTCGCGAGTCTTCATTCAGACCAAACACGGCTTTCATCATCACCCGCAGGGTAATCGCTTGGGTCGAGGTGCGGACGCAGAAAGGTAAGCCTTTCTGCCACTGGTTCATCACTTGTTCGGTAACATCCCCAATCACCTCGCCGTAGGTTCGCATCCTTTCGCCGTGAAACGGAGGCATGATCAACTGGCGCTGGCGACGGTGGCGATCGCCACTCAACCCAATCACCGATTGTTTCCCCAGCAAGGGTTCCATAATCTTGTTCGACTCGCCGGGGGCTTCAAATTGCTTGGTGTCCCCTGTCAAAATTTCTTGCAGCGCTTGGGGGTTGCTAACAAATACTACAGGCATCAAGCCCGTGGCGACCCGTGCGGTGAAGATATCGCCGTAGCGTTTGGCACATTCTTCCATAAACTGCATCGGGCGCGCGATCCACTGGATCATTTGTAGCATTGCTGGCGTTTTCGGGCCGGGTGGTAGTTTCATGGCGTCTGTTTGGGGCTAAGTCTCTTTGTTTGAACTGGCAAAAGTTTAAGTTTTGTTTAGATCTGTTTTAATTGAAATCTTACCCTTTTGTCATCACTTGCCTGGGTGGGACACTAGAACAATTGCCAATTTCAAATACAGGACTTACGCAAAAAAACTTTGGTGAAATCGATTAATCTGGGGTTGAGAGGGTCGAGGTTCAGCCTCAACCGGGTTTTTGGCCCCGCGTGCGTAAGTCCTGTAGAAGCTGAATTTCGCAAAAAAACAAAGGTGATAGGAAAAATCGTGGCTTTAAAACTAAATATCGCCGCAAGAAACCGGGTTTCTAGGAAAAATCGTGGCTTTAAAACTAAATATCGCCGCAAGAAACCGGGTTTCTAGGCTCGTCCTGCGTAAGTCCTGAAATAGAAGCTGAATTTCCATCTCAAATTCCGCCCGATCGCCTTTGTCACGAGAAGCCAAATCAACGGCGGGATTTTTATATACCACAAAATTGCACATTTTCAGCTTTTCCTTAATTTATCTTTGTATTACTTATCAATCATCAACTTTTGCAACATAAAAGTTGTAAAATTTTTGTTAAATCAATCGAGCAGCTACGGTTCTCTAGAGAGAGATTAAGGTAATAAGCATGACAGCAACAACACCAAAGGCAACGTCGGCGACTCCGAATTTTTGCGAGGGAATTCAGTATTTTGGTGAAGCGATCGCGGACTTTGAGACTTACGGGAAAACACCGGCAATTGGGGAGGGGAGTGTAGCGATCGCCGACCCCACCGATGCGGCTGCCGTTTACCAAACTTTACTTTATGCCGACGCCTTGCGCTATTTGACGCTGCAAGTTACGGGAAGTAAAGCATCTGGACACCCAGGGGGTTTTGCTTCGCAAGCGGAAGCTTACGCGGCGTTGGTCATGCTGGGTTACAAGAACATTATTACGGAAGTGGGACACCACGCGCCCGGATTTTATAGTGCCATGTTCTTGGATCGGTCGCTAGAGGACATGGGGATAAATACGGTGCAACAGTTGCGCGATCGCTTCCGGGAAAAACACGGACTCTTAGGACACCTCTCTGGCTACATTCCCGGTATTCTCGCACCCGCAGGCCCCCTGGGACAAGGGGAACACTTCGCAATGGCAGCTGCTTTACTCCACAAAGATAAGTTATTCCCCTTCACCGTCGGCGATGGGGGTTTGGGCGAACCTTACATTATGAGCGGTATGGCACACTTCCACACCGCCTATCCGGGAGTGACAAATTTTTTACCCGTATTGGTTTGGAATGGATATTCCCAGGAACACCACAGCATGGTGTCGCTCAAAACCAACGAACAAATGATGGCATACTGGCACGGTAACGGGTTTGAAGAAGTCGTGTTAGTTGATGCCAAAGATTTCGACGACCAAAATCAACCCGGAGATTACGTCGATAGTACTGCTTTTTCTTTCCAACAACGACTTGCTTTTACTAAAGCAGTTCTTGTAGGAATTGATGAAGCCGCTCGTTCTGCCCTCAGCGGTAAGTTAACCGCATTTATTATTAAACAACTCAAAGGCGCGGGTGTCCACGCACGGGGAGCAAAATCCCACAACCTTTATGCCAAAGATACCCTCGATAGTCCCCACATGATCGGCGCTTTGAAAACCCGTGCATTACCTCCAGAAGCTTGGCAATTAGTGCGGACAAATTGCGAACGCGCCGGTGGTGGACCAGCGGCGAAAACCGTCGTGACAGAATTTGAATTACCCTTGCCAGAATTAGGCGAATTGCCTTTAGAAGAATATGCCGTTGGCGAAGAACATCCCAAAGTTTCTACCACAGCAATGGGGCGTTTAGTGGCACATGTAGGACAAACCGATAAAAACTATTTAGTCACCAATGCCGACGGTAACGAAGCATCTGGAATTGCCAATATTAACCAAGCGCTGAAGATTATCCACCCGACAACTGATGACTTGTACAACCAAGCACCAGGCGGACAAGTTTACGAACCTTTGAGCGAAGATGCTTGTGCGGGGTTAGCAGCAGGTTTGGCGTTAATGGGTAGCCGCACTTTGTGGTGTTCTTACGAATCTTTTGCGATCAACGGGTTACCAATTTGGCAAACGGTAACGCAAGCAATGGCAGAATTGCGCCGTCCTACTCCGTCTACAATTACTTTATTTACAGCCGGGGCATTGGAACAAGGGCGCAACGGATGGACCCACCAACGTCCGGAAATTGAAGCTTATTTCGCGGCGATGATGCGGAATGGAAATGTATTTCCTTTATTCCCACCCGATGCAAATAGCATTCAAGTTTGTTACGAATGGGGTTTGACAACTAAGAATAAGGGAGTTGTGATTACTGCTAGCAAATCTCCCCTGCCAATTCACACTACTTTTGAACAAACTCGCCAAGCATTGCGCGACGGGGCCGTAATTTTGCAAGAAATCGATCCGCCACAACCGAATGGTGGAGTTGGCAAGAAAGTTGTATTTGCCGTGATTGGCGATATGACACTGCTGCCAGTATTTGAAGCTGCCGCTTATCTGGAAACAGAAGAGATTGGCGTGCGAATTGTTTCTGTTGTCAATCCTCGGCGCTTATATCGTCCCAGCGATGTAGCTTGGGATACTTGTTCCGAACCCGATGGCGGCTTTTTAGACGATGCTAAATTCGCCGAATTATTTGATGGCGATGCGCTAATTTGCGTCACGGGTGGCGCTGCTGGGATGCTGGAACCTATCATGTTGCGGAGTACTTGCAAGCGCGATACTTTCGCTTGGAAGCGCGGGGAAACTACTGCCAGTGCTGGTGAATTAATGGCGTTTAATGGATTAACTGCTGAGGCGTTGACCAAACGCGCAATTGAGTTAGTGCATTAAGATGGAAGTAATGTGATATTAGCCCCCGCTTGGGTTTTTCCTAAGTGGGGGCTGGATAAATTTTCGGAGTATGCAGCTATGCGACGCGATCTAGAGGGTTTGGCAATTACTAAAAAAGACCTAAAACGCTTGACTGGTGTATCTGTTGATGAAATGAAATTATCTGTAAAGTATAAATATGTAATAATTTTGTCTGTTATTGTTTTGTTAGCTTTTCTAGTTTTTAGTTTAATTCTCGCTTTTCAAATAAATACAACCATTTTTGCCTGTTGGTTATTGATAGTGATAAGTTTATTAAGTAAACTAAATTCATCTGGTGTAGAAAGAAATATGTTAAAGATTTTATTGACCAAAAAGCCAAGCGAACATCTAGTAAATATTTTGAAAGAGGTAGAGAGGTATAATGCGATCGTTAAGGCTATAGATATTAAGGATAGGCTAGAAGAAGCTGGAAACCCAGCGATTGGTTTAAGTAACAGAAAACAAGTAATTGAAGCTCTTGAAATTACCAGATCTGATTTAGTCAGGGGGTTAAAAACAGAAAGAATTCTTAGAGAAAACAAAAGCTTTATTGAGAGTAATCCAGAAATGTTTGCCAACAACTTAATAGCTTTGACAGCTTTGCAAGTCAGCGATCAAGCTAGCGAACATGGACAAATTCTGGATGAAGCATTGCAAATAGCGGTAAGCGTACAAAGGGAAATGAGGAAGTTAGAGAGTCAGCGTTAAAACTAACAGTAGGGTGTTGAGGCGCATTAGACAAGTGCATCTCGGAGCGGGGAAAAAGGAGATATAATTGTAGTTGGAAATATTTGATTTAATCTGACTGGATAGGATTGTTGAGAAACTCGCTCGCAAGCATGTCCAAGAGCAAGAGGTAAGAGAAGTTTTTAACAATTCTCCAACTATCCGATTTGTTGAAAAAGGAACCCGCAAAAATGAAAATGTTTATGCTGCATTGGGTCAAACTGATTCGGGACGGTACTTAATTGTTTACTTTATATATAAGCCAGATAAAAACGCCTTAATATTATCTGCGAGGGACATGGACAATGCCGAACGAAAAAGATACCGAAATAACTAGAAGCTCGATTTCCAATGCTACATCTTATGAGGAAATAGGAGAGTTTTGGGATGAGCATAGTCTGGATGAGTATTGGGAGCAAACTTATCCGGTTGAATTTACAATTAATCTTGGCCCTAAATCGAAGGTGACATATTACGGCATTGATAAAAGTTTATCGTAAAAAATCAGTGCTGTCGCAGAACGTAGAGGTATGTCTGCTGAAAATCTTTTGAATTTGTGGGTGGAGGAGAAACTACAAGATGAGGTGGTTTGAATGGCAGGGATTTTGTAGCTACAAAACGCCAAAAGCTACAACCGCAAATATACGTGGATAACTCGTATCTATTGGTGTTTATCTGTGTATATTTGCGGTTTTTATTCTTATTGTAAATGGTGTACGCTAGCCTGAGCTTTTATCCTGATAATTTTATATGTATAAGCTAGAAGTTAAACTAGACGGTAAATTCGTCAACAATTTTTATAATGGCTCTGTTTACGATATAGTTTTCCTCGCTCTAGAATTCTGGCTGGATTATGTAAAGGGAAAGGCAGTCCGAAGGATATATGGTTATACTATTACTCGTATTCTTAGATCCAGTAAGCAGCAGTATATAAAAATTCATTTTTTAGAATCTGAAATTGAAGAGAAGACTCTGGTTAAGCAGATTCTGAAAGACTTTTACAGATTGAAGGATAAAATTTTTGTTGGGTTTAACATAAAGGGCAGCGATCTGCCTACTTTGAAAAGTAGATTAAAGCCAATGAATATATACTCAAATCCAATTGAAATCCAACTATTCGATCTCAGAGATTGCGTCCAGTATACTCAAACAAAAGGTTTAAATGGTTTGTTTAAATCCTTGGGAATAGAAGTCAAGAAAAAAATCGATGGGAGTTACTTCCGCCGCAATCCTAAAAGAGTATTTTTCCGAAAACAGGGTTGGATAGAAATTTTATTAAATATGTTTGAGTATTGCCTGGAAGATGCCGCAGGTTATTTTGAAATTGTGTCCAAGTGGAAGATAAAATGTCCGGTAGTAACTAAAGACATGATTAAAAGTGAATTATTAAGTTACTCTATTCAAGAGGCAGAGTCAGCCTTAAATTAATCAAAGGCTGTTAACCGCACAGGGAGATGGGTGAAGGGAATGGTTTTGGGGAGAGCGATCGCTCTTTTATCCGTCAGATTTATTGTAAGCTCGCGCACTAATTCATCACCCGCGCATGAGCAATTTCCCTGGTACTAATAGGACGGACTTGATCGCTGTAAAGAGAAACAATTGCCACAGTTTCACCATCCAACGTCATAAACTCAACCTCATATCCTTGTCCCCCCTGATGTACCAAAACAACTGTACCTATATCACCTGACTCTAAACTGTACTCTGCAAGATTAGTTGTAAGAATTACCCTATCGAGTTCTTGAATCATTGTTCTCTCCGTTTCAGTGGATATGCAGTAGCAAACTTAGGAATAATTTCACCTGTTTCAACAAACCAAACAGAACGAATTAAAGGGTTTCTACTATCTGGTGTCAGCAGAGATCCTTCCACAACATAGCGAGTTCCGAAAGGTGAATCTTCAACCTTAGTAACATCATGGAAGGCGACATGGCGTAGTAAAGCATTTTTCAGAGTCTCCCAATCATCTAGTGAAAAACCAAATGCGGTAAAAAACTTTTCCTTGCTGCGTCCGTCGGGGTGGGTAGGCGACAGTAGATAGTCTGTAATCTTTTGTTGTGGCACAACTGCCAGTTCATAATTCGGCAGTTTCAATCAGTCTCTCCTACAGTCTTAGCTCTAGTTTATCTCCATTTTACCGTTAGGCGTGTAAGACGATACAATACGGCTTTAGCCACGCTGCGCGAACGCATTCGTGGAATACAACTGGAAAACTGGATTTTGCCTTAAAATCATGGAAGTTTGGGACAGCGCGATTGCTCTGTTATCCGTCAGAGTTATTGTAAGCTCGCGCATTAATTCATCAACCGTGCATTCTCAGCAATGTTCGTCCTACCAAATAGAGGAAATAATCAAAGAAATTGAGGGAAGAATTAATTAAAATTAACATGCTGTGCCAGCGCTAGGGGATGCGCTCCGATTCAGAAATCGCCAATTAAACAACCGAATTTACCAAAGCTTGTTACAATGAATGCATTTGAGTGGTGTCCTAACCGAAGGAGTGTTGATGCGTATTGCGATAGTTGGCTGCGGCTTTGTTGCTGACTATTACCTGAAAACGCTGCCAAACCATCCGCAGCTAAAGTTAGCGGGAGTAATGGATCGCAATAGCGATCGCGCCTCTAAGTTTTCCGCTTACCATTCGGTTCCCGTCTACGATTCCTTAGAACAACTGCTGGAAGATGGCAGCGTTGATATTGTATTAAACTTAACAAATCCCAGGAGCCACTTTTCCGTATCTAAAGCTTGCTTGGAAGCAGGTAAGCACGTCTATTCCGAAAAGCCTCTGGCGATGGAATTTTCCGAGGCAGAGGAACTCGTCAACTTGGCAGAGCAACGGGGATTGCTGATTGCTTCAGCACCATGCAGCATCCTGAGCGAAACAGCTCAGACAATTTGGCAGGCGCTGCGAGAAAATGTCGTGGGAAAAGTTCGACTCGTTTATGCCGAAATGGACGACGGACTCGTTCACCGAATGCGTTACAAAGAATGGATCAGCGAATCGGGTATTCCTTGGCCATATAAGGATGAATTTGAAGTCGGTTGTACCTTAGAACATGCGGGTTATTACGTCACTTGGCTGACTGCATTCTTTGGACCGGCAGAAACAGTTACGGCTTTCTCATCCTGCTTGATTCCAGATAAGGAAACCGATGTACCCTTAGAGGTTAATGCTCCGGATTTTTCCGTTGCTTGCATTAAGTTTGCATCAGGAATAGTGGCAAGATTGACGTGCAGTATCGTTGCTCCCCACGACCATGGGTTGAAGATTATCGGCGATGAAGGAATACTGGGAATCGATGATTGCTGGTACTATGGCGATCCGGTTTACATTAAGCGGATGCTCACCATACGGCGGAAAACTTTTATCACCCCGTGGAAGCAAAAATATCCCCTGGTGAGAAAACCGCCCAAATTTGGATATAAGGGGTCCCAACAAATGGACTTTTGTAGAGGTGTGGCAGAAATGGCAGAAGCGATCGCTCAAAAACGCCCCTGTAGGCTTTCCCCTAGATATTCCCTGCACAACAATGAAATAGTGCTGGCAATTCAAAACGCTCTCGAAACAGGCGCGCCTTACAAACTTTCATCGTCTTTTGACCCGATTGCGCCCATGCCTTGGGCAAAATCTTAATTTAATTCACCTCATAATTTGGCGATTCAGGCTATGGTATCTACCTCAAAAATTATTCGCTGGGGAATTCTGGGCACGGGCAAAATTGCTAGAGATTTTGCCCAAGGACTAAAGTTTTTGCCAGATGCTCAATTGCTAGCAGTGGGATCGCGAACATTATCCACAGCTCAAGAGTTTTCCCGCCAATTGAACGTACCAAAAGCATACGGCAGCTATGAAGACTTAGTTAAAGACCCAGAAATTGATGTTGTTTATATCGCGACACCCCAAATCAGGCATAAACAAGACAGCATCCTCTGTTTAGAAGCAGGCAAAGCCATCCTTTGCGAAAAACCCTTTACAATTAATGCCCAAGAAGCTCGCGAAGTCATTACTCTTGCTCGCCAAAAGCAATTGTTTTGCATGGAAGCAATGTGGATGCGCTTCATGCCTTTAATCCAAAAAGTTCGCGAGCTAATTAATAGCGGGGAAATTGGCGAAGTTACCACGTTAACGGCTGACTTTGGCTATGGTGTCGAGTTCGATCCAAACAACCGCTTGTTCAATTTAAAATCAGGCGGAGGCGCTTTGCTGGATCGCGGTATCTATCCGCTTTCTTTAGCCTTTTTCCTATTCGGTTTTACCGATAAAATTGTCAGTCAAGCGACGATTGGCGAAACAAGCGTCGATGAACAATGCGCGATGGTTTTAAGCTACTCCAAAGGACAGATCGCCATCCTTTCTGCAAATCTGCGTGCCACAACTTCCAACGAAGCGATCGTTAGTGGAACTCACGGACAAATCCGGATTCACGCCCCATTTTACCGTCCGCATCAAATATCGATTGCCAAGTTTTCCCCTGCTGCTTTATTTACTGCAAAATCAGCCAATTCCAGTTTCAAGCAAAAAATTATATCTTCTGCCAAAGAAAATCCTTTTGTGCAGCGTTTGTATCTGCAATTTGGCAGTTATCTCAAGCAACCGAAAAAAATCGTGCAACCCCCCGAAGGGAATGGCTATAACTACGAAGCGGCGGAGGTGATGCGTTGTCTTGTCAGCGGTGAAAAGGAAAGTAAAATTATGCCGCTTGACGAGACATTAAGCATTATGGAAACGATGGATGCGATTCGCCGTCAGTGGAATTTGCCATATCCACAAGAATTTTAGATTTGTGACAAAGAGCGCAGGTTGGGTCATTGCCAACGAAACCCAACCTACTAGAAAATTATTACCAATTAGCAATTAGCAATTAGCAATTAGCAATTAGCAATTAGCCATTTTCCAGATAAGTCTGAAATAGGTTGAGCAATTTGCTTGCTTCTTGAGCTGCATCATGATACAGTGCCACAGATTCAGCACCGGAAGTGCCCATTTTTGCTAATTCTTCGACAGGTGTCTGCAATACTGTACGCATAGCTGCGGCTAAGGCAGAAGCAGATCCGGAAGGGACTAACCAGCCGCATTTTCCAGGTTCAACTAATTCTGGAATACCGGCAATATACGTACCGATAACGGGACGAGAAAGTGCCAGCGCTTCCATGACTACAACTGGCAAACCTTCGGCAAAACTGGGAAGCACCATTACTTGAGCAGCCAAAATTTGTTGCTGAACTTGTGCATTAGTTGCCCAACCTGTAATTTCGATATAGTCTTCTAGATGCATCTGTGAAATTAAGGTTTCAATCTCGTTTCGCAGGGGGCCATCGCCGACAAGAATGACCTTAAACTTGAATCCCTCAGCAGCTAATTGGCTGACGGCTTCGATCAAGATTAGGTGACCTTTTTGTTCGCCTAAACGGCCGACGCAAACAAATCGCGGTTGGTTTGGCAGGGGGACGTAAGGTTGAGATAAAAACATTTTGTCTACACCGCAGCGAATCACGTGAATTTTTGACCACTGCTTGTAGTCGCACCAGCGAAATAGCTGGCTTTTGCCATAGGAACAAACGGCGGCGACAAAGGCGGCGCGTTTAATTTTTTCCGGTAAAGCGAGCGCTTCCGGTTTATCAAATTCGTGGGGACCGTGGACTGTAAAGCTGTATTGGGGACCTCCCATCAAGTTGCACAGCATGGCAACGGTGGTGCCGTTGGTGGCGAAGTGTGCGTGGACATGTTCGATCCCCAAATCCAACAGCCATTGCAGCAAAACGCAGGCTTCCAGCAAGTAAATCAGATTGATTAAAACGCCTCGATCCGATCCCCAGCCGATTTTGACGGTTAACTGTAGCGCCTTCCACCAACGCAGCGGTCGCCCAAACGCAACGCGAAGTAAACCTAGGAGCAAACCAAACGCCCCCACCCCCAGAATATACCGAGTTTTTTCTGGCTCTTGCTTATCCGCTTCATCAGCTAGATCTTTGTCTGGAAGGCGAATGGAAAACCGGGCGACTGGAATTCCAGCCGCTTCAATTGCTGCTATTTCTCTGCGGATGAAAGTACAGCTGGGGTAAGGATGCTGACTCATTAGATAAGCAATTTTCATGTCGTTGGTGCAATCTGTTGATTACAGTTCTAGATATCAAGTGATATTCTAGTTGGCTCGGTTGACATCCTGCCCAAGAAAGCTGACGCGCTCTCTTGGGGATTCCCGTCATCACTGACGGGGTTTCCTGGCTGTTACCCGGTTGGGTTTCTCCATCCCAGCAGTGGAGTGTCTTATCCTTTTAGCGATCAATAATACTTGCCACTGGGATCGCGTTGACGCCATGCTGCGCCAACCCATCACCGGATTACACCTGGAAAACTCGACTTTATCTGAGGGATGAAGAAGCTTCGCTAACCTTTGCGAATGAATCTCAGGAGTTACGCAAGGGCGTTGCCAGAAACCCGGTTTCGACCGTCGTTCGCGAAGCGGAAGGGAGGCATATCTCTCGCCACCAAACCAACGATTTTTCCTAGAAACCGGGAACTTGCGCGTAAGTCCTGAATCTAATATAAAAAATTTTTTCAGCTCAATAAAATTACGGAGTTTACGCCATCGCCTACGGCAAGCTATCCTTCGGGAATTCATTCGCACCAAGGCGATAGTTTCTCCGTAACTCCCTCTTTTATCCGAAGAATTACATATACTATATGTTAGTTACAAACACGGTTTTCCTTACTGCATCTTGGCTCAGTAACTTTAGATAAAAAACATCTAATTTTTACCTAAAATTTATAGCAAAAGTTATTAAAAAAGCGAAAATTTACGCAGTTAGAGTTATGGTGTTATGGAAGATACTCAAAGAGTAACTATCCTAGCTCCAGAATAAACAGGTTTCTCAAACCCAAGAAAACCTGAAAAAGCTCTATGAGGAATGTTTGTTTGACTTGTTTAAGCTAAATGTGAATTTAACCATGGCTTCTACAAACAATTTTAACAATTACCACAAAAGCGATTGTCGTAAAGATGATAGAAGAAACTAACCATAAGTTTATAACTGACTCTAAGATTGCAGAAGTCACCCAATCGTTTAAGCTCAACGATCCGACCCAAGAACAAAAGTATAGACCGCTGGTTTCATTAATTGTTCCTGCTTACAACGAAGCGGCGATTGTTGAGAAAAATTTAGCTATACTCTGCGATTACATGACATCCCTGGAAGGTGAATACCGCTGGGAGATGCTGGTGATTAATGACGGGAGTAAAGATGATACTGGCGAAAAAGCTGAGGCTTTTGCTAGAACTAGAGAGAACGTTATGGTTTTGCACCATATCGTTAACTTTGGTTTGGGTCAAGCTTTAAAATTAGCCTTCAATCACAGCCGAGGCGATTATGTTATAACGGTGGATATAGACCTGAGTTATTCTGTCGATCACATCGAAAGACTTCTGACTAAAATCAAAGAAACAGGAGCAAAAATTGTGATTGCTTCCCCTTATATGAAAGGGGGAAAAGTCTCAAACGTTCCCTGGATGAGGAAAGTTTTGAGCGTTTGGGCTAATAGATTTTTGTCCGCTACTTCCCACGGCGACTTGACGACATTGACCGGCTTGGTAAGAGTTTATGACGGCAAGTTTGTGAGGTCGCTAAACTTGCGGGCGATGAGTATGGATATTAACCCGGAGGTGATCTACAAAGCCAGGATGTTACGCGCCCGAATAGAAGAGATACCGGCGCATTTATGCTGGACCGATCAGAAAGCAGTAAAAGTAGCCAAGAAGAAAAAGGCAAAACGCCGCTCAAGTATGAGAATCTTGCGACAGATTTGGGCGGTTGGTTTTTTAGGATTTATTTTCAGACCAGTGATGTTTTTCTTCATACCTGGGTTGCTGCTTTTCCTGCTTTCTATGTACGCTAATATTTGGGTGCTGATTCATTGCTTTATGCAATATGAAATCCTGGCAAAATACACTAATTTTACCTACCTGACTGAAGCAGTTGCGGCTGCATTTTACCAAGCTCCCCATGCGTTTGTAATTGGCGGAATCACCTTGATTCTGGCGATTCAGTTAATCAGTCTAGGCATCCTAGCTATGCAAAGCAAGAGCTACTTTGAAGAGATTTTTTACTTGGGTAGTTCTATTTACAGAGCGAATCAGGAAAAATAGGAGAAAAACCAATGATCAATTCAGTTTTGAGCGAAAAAAAGCTGTTAACATTGCCTTCGGATCAAGAAGCTTCTGGTCGCACGCTGGGGGCGGAAGAAATTGCCCTAATAACTGAGGCGATACAAAGCGGAACTCTGACTAGCACGAAAGGGAATTTTGTTAAAAATTTAGAAAAGTTATTTGCCGAATTGGTGGGGGTTAAACGCGCTTATGGTTGTGCGTCGGGATCGGCAGCAGTTCACGTAGCGATCGCAGCGATCGATCCGGAACCAGGTGATGAAATTATCACCACTTCAATCACCGATATGGGGGCGCTAACGCCAATCATTTATCAGGGTGCAATTCCAGTATTTGCCGATGTCGATCCCAAAACTTGGAACGTGACGGCGGAAACAATTGAACCGTGCATTAGCGATCGCACCAAAGCCATCATCGTCACCCATCTGTTTGGCAATCCCTGCAACATGACCGAGATAATGGAATTAGCGCGATCGCGTAATATTCCCGTTATCGAAGACTGCGCCCAAGCTTACGGTGCCAAACATAACGGACAACACGTTGGTAGCATTGGCGACATCGGTTGTTTCAGCTTACAACAAGGCAAGCATATTACCACGGGCGAAGGTGGATTAGTTACCACAAACAACGACGCCTTAGCACGCCGGATGTACCTATTTATTAACAAAGCTTGGGGATACGGCGATCCCAACCCAGACCACTATTTCTTAGCCTTGAATTATCGCATGTGCGAATTACAAGGAGCCGTCGCAGTAGGACAATTATCCAAATTAGAATCCGTCGTACACAGTCGCGTTACCAGCGCCAACAAACTGACGGAAAAATTACAAGGAATAGCGGGAATTACTACGCCTTGGGTTGACCCGCGAAATATCCACACTTACTGGAAATATTGTCTGAGCGTGGATGGTAATATTATCCCCAACGGCCCCGTCGGAATGGCGCAAAAATTGAAAACCAAAGGCATTTTCTCCGCGCCGCGATACATTCAAAAACCCGCATTCATGTGCGAAATTTTCCAAAAACAAAATACCTTTGGAAAATCGCGTTTCCCCTTCACATTAGCGCGTCCCGAAGCCGTGGATTATAGCCGCGAGCGCTTCACGGGAACCTACGCCGGATTAGAAAGCGTTTTAGTCCTGCCTTGGAACGAACGCTACACCGACGAACACATCGACTATATCGCCGACTCAATTCGCGAAGCAGTTGCCGAATAGGGCAATTTTAGATTTTAGATTGCAGATTGCAGATTGCAGATTCAGAGGCTAGAAACCGGGTTTATGAGTAGATCTCTGGTTTCCAAATCGAAGATTTTTCATATAAACCCGGTTTCTTTGCGTAAGTCCCGAGATTGAAATTAAATCGGCAATCTAAAATCTACGATCTTCAATTTCTTTTTGGTAATGAGGATATAAGACTATGGAACCCAAAATTAATTTTGGTTTGGTTGGTGCAGGCAGTATTGCCCAAGCTTACGTGCAAGCATTTGGTACTTGCAAAAATGCCCAGTTAGTAGCCGTCGCAGATATTCGACTTGATGCGGCTAAAACTTTAGCAGCCAAATTAGGATGCCAAAGCTACGACTCTTACCAAGCGATGGCTGAAAGCGAAAAACTGGATGCAGTTATTATTTGCACCCCGCCAATCACCCATCCAGAAATCAGCCTGTATTTTATCGACCGGAAAATTCACGTACTCTGCGAAAAACCTTTCAGCATTGACTCGAAAAGTGCCAAAACAATGCTTGATTCTGCGAAAAAAGCTGGTGTCAAGCTGACAATGGCCTCAAAATTCCGCTACGTCGAGGACGTAATTAAAGCCAGAAATATCGTCAATTCGGGAATTTTGGGAGAAATTGTTTTATTTGAAAATGCCTTTACCGCCCGGGTTGATATGACATGCCGCTGGAATTCTAACCCCAAAGTTAGCGGCGGCGGCGTGTTAATTGATAACGGCACCCACTCGGTTGATATCATGCGCTATTTTCTCGGCCCCCTGGCAGAAGTGCAGGTGGTAGAAGGCAAGCGCATTCAAGGATTAATCGTCGAAGATACGGTGCGGATTTTTGTCACAAGCACCAGCGGAGTGACGGGCAATATCGACCTATCTTGGAGTATTAATAAAGATCTAGATTACTACATCCGCATTTACGGATCTTTAGGTACGATTTCCATCGGCTGGAAAGAATCGAAATATCGTCAATCTACCAGTTCGGATTGGATTGTCTTCGGCAAAGGCTACGACAAAGTCCAAGCATTTGGCAGCCAAATCGAGAACTTCGCGAAAGCCATCCAAGGCGAAGAATCGCTGTTAATTACCTCCCAAGATGCGTTGGCTTCCGTAGAAGTAATTGAAGCAGCTTATGCGGCAATGAACCAAAATCATTGGATGGCGGTTGCCCAAGAAACCAACGCCAGCCAACGATTAAACGGCTTGAAACAATTGTTAGAATTGAGCAAAGTATGAGCGTTCGCATTCATCCCACAGCCATTGTTGAAAAAGACGTAGAAATTGGGGCTGGTTCGTCAGTTTGGGATAGCGTTCACATTCGGCATTCAACCAATATTGGCGAAGAGTGCATTGTGGGCGAAAAAACATACATCGCCTACGGTGTAAAAATTGGCAACCGGGTCAAAATTAACGCCTTTGTCTATATTTGTACGGCGGTGACAATTGAAGATGGGGTGATGATTAGTGCCGGAACAGTCTTCACCAACGATCGCTTTCCCAGAGCAACTACTTCCGACTTGAAACAGTTGCGGACTTCCGATCCGGACGAACATACCTTGCCGACGCTGGTGCGAGAAGGCGCTACGATTGGCGCTCATTGCACAATTGGGAACGATTTGGTCATCGGACGCTTTGCCATGATTGGCATGGGTGCGCTCGTTACCAAGTCCGTGCCGGATTTTCATTTAGCGATTGGACATCCGGCGAGGTCCGTGGGGTGCGTTTGTCGCTGCGGAGAACCACTGGTGAGGTTTTCTGATGATACGCCGCCGGATTTCGACGAGATAACCTGTTCCGCTTGCGGACTCAAGTATGCGATCAAAAATCGCATGGTAATTGAGTTGACGCCCCCAGTTTAAGAATTGCAAATTTTAGATTGCAGATTTGAGATTTAATTTAATCTGAAAGCTGCAATCTGAAATTTAAAATGCCCTCAATGCGATTGACCCGCCTCGACATTCTAGTTCTGGCAACCGTTGTTCTGATCGGATTGATTCACGTGCCTTACCCGTTTGAAGGCGATCAGGCATTGTTTACCATCGGTGCATGGAAAATGAGCCAAGGAGGGATTCTATATCGAGATTTCTGGGACTTGAAGCAGCCTGGGATTTATGCCTTTTACCTGTTAGCCGGATCGATGTTTGGCTTCCATGAGGTGGGCATTCATAGCTTTGAATTGCTTTATATGCTTGCTTTTTCCGCCGTGCTAATAATTACTTTAAAAGATTATTACAGCCAGCGCGCGATCGCCAGTTTAACCCCGCTGCTGACAGTCGGTATTTACTATGGCGTTTCTGGTGCTTGGCATCTGACGCAGTTGGAAGCTTTGGTTGGCTTTCCGATGTTTCTTGCCCTTTATTTTGCTGTTAAAGCTTACCTAGCTCAAAAATATCAGTTTGGATTGCTTTTCCTCTCCGGTGTGATGGGGGGAATTGTGCTGCTATTTAAGCTCATTTTCCTGCCCATCCTGCTGGTTTTTTGGGCGATGGCGCTGATTGATGCTGTGGGGGTGAAAGGGTTTTTTAAGAGGTTGATAGCGATTGGCGTAACCGTCGTTTTGGGAACTTTATTACCATTGGCGATCGCTGGGATATACTTCGCCCAGTTCGACTTGTTGCCCCTGCTTTATCAAAATTTTTTTGAACGTCCGATCCAAATATTTAATCAATCGCCATTTTCGACAAACGAGCGTTTCATCAAGTCAGTCATGTGGTTTATTTCTAGATTGGCGCCGCTGATAGTTTTTGGCTCCATCGGGGCTTATACATTTAAAAGACAGCCAAGAGATTTGATGACGCTTTACCTTGTTTTATGGTTAATATCCGGACTGGGTGTCATCTTGATCCAGTACAAACTTGGTTGGGAATACTATTTCATGTTAATCGTTGTGCCCCTCGGTATTCTAGCTGGTAAAGGCTTAGAGTTCTTGTGGCAGATAATTAGACAAAATCCTGGTTTAAATTTACCTTGTAAAAAAAGAAGCGTGGCAGCGTTTAGTCTAATCTTTCTATTTTCAACTGCATTAATATCTTTAGCTAGGAAGAGTTTTTTCTTAGTACTGGAAGGCTTCGCGATCAAACAAGACCAACAGCGAGGATACCAAAGCCATTTAGCTCCCGATTATCCGACGATTTTAAAGGAAGTGGCATGGCTGAAAAAACCCGAAAGGTTACCTGGAGATATCTATGTTTTTGGCGATCCGCGTTATTATTTATTATCAGGTCGTAAAAGAGCGATCGCATTCCATCTTTGGACTCCCCTAGTACCCGATCAATGGATGCAGTTACGCGAGCAATTGCAGGCAGAGCGACCAGTTTATATTTTCGTCGAAACTAGATTTAGCTTGCTCCTACAAAAACAACCCCAAATTGCCCGTTTCATTGCATCTAACTATAACATTTCGCACCAAAGTAATGCCGGGGTTTGGTACATTTTAAATCGCAAGTAGAGCGGAACTTATTTTAGATTTAATCTCAATCTTCAATTTGGACTATGTTACCAAAAACAGAAAACTGGGCAATTGTAGGAGGCGGTATTTTGGGCATGACCCTTGCCCATCGACTGGCTCAACAAGGAAAAAACGTTACCCTATTTGAGGGAGCTAACGAACTGGGTGGATTGGCAAGTGCTTGGCAGTTGGGGGATATAGTGTGGGATCGGCATTACCACGTGACGTTGCTGTCGGATACCCGCTGGCGATCGCTGCTTGCCGAACTCGGTTTAGAACGAGAAATCGAATGGGTAGAAACCAAAACGGGTTTGTATGCCGATGGCCAACTTTATTCTATCTCTAATTCTATCGAATTCTTGCGCTTTTTCCCTTTGGGATTAATCGACAAGCTGCGGTTTGCTTTCACGATTATCTACGGTTCTAAAATCAACGATTGGAAAAAACTAGAAAAAATCCCCGTCACCGATTGGCTGAAAAAATGGTCGGGAAAACGCGCTTTTGAAAAAATCTGGCTCCCCCTGTTGCGCGCCAAGTTAGGTGACAATTACAAAAAAGCCTCAGCCGCATTTATCTGGGCAATTATTGCCCGACTATATGCCGCGCGTCGCACCGGATTAAAAAAAGAAATGTTTGGCTACGTTCCCGGTGGATCTGCCCGCGTTTTGGAACGATTTGGTCAAGTTTTGGCTGGAGAACACGTCAAAATAAAACTCGGTCATCGAGTCACAAAAGTTGAGCCTATCGGCAGGGGTAAAGTCAGCATCGAGTTTCAAAACCGAGAGCAAGAAACCTTCGATCGCGTTATTTTAACAACCGCCGCCCCCATCGCCGCTCAAGTTTGTTCCGGACTTTCTGAAGCGGAAATTTCCCAGCTTAAAGGCATTGAATATCAAGGAATCATTTGTGCTTCCCTGTTGTTGAAAAAACCCCTTTCCAACTTTTATGTAACGAACATTACCGACACCTGGGTTCCCTTTACCGGCGTCATCGAAATGTCAGCGTTAGTTGACCGCAAATATTTGGGTGGAAATGCCTTAGTTTACCTGCCCAAATACTTACCATCAGACGCTCCGGCATTTTCCCTATCCGACAAAGAGTTGGAGGAAAAATTCGTCCAAGCACTGCTCCAAATGTACCCTCGGTTTGAGCGCAGCGACTTGGTTTGCTTTCAAGTTTCGCGAGTCAGGTACGTGCTGGCAATTTCAACAGTGAATTACTCGGAAAAATTACCGCCAATGCCAACTTCCATACCCGGAGTTTATATTATCAATTCAGCCCATATCGTCAACGGAACGCTGAATGTCAACGAAACAATTCAGCTAGCCGAAAAAGTAGCCGAACAGTTTTTAGCTAACTAGCTCAATTAGCAATTAGCAATTAGCAATTACCAATTACCAATTACCAATTACCAATTACCAATTACCAATTATGAACTGTCCAATTTGCGATGCACCCACGCGCCGTTTGTTTAAAAAGTATGGCTATTGGATCAGAGTTTGCGAAACTTGCTTTCACCAATTCGCCGAACTCAGCCCAACTTTAGCCCATGGGGAACAAGTTTACGGCGACGAATACTTTGAAGGGGGGGGTGCGGGTTATCCCAACTACTTAGGCGAAGCAAAAATTCTTAGATCTCATAGCCGTCGCTACAGCAAAATTTTGGCACGTTACATGCAACCCGGAACGATGCTGGATGTCGGCGCCGCAGCGGGTTTTATCCTTCAAGGGTTCACAGACGGCGGATGGACGGGTAGAGGCATCGAACCGAACCCGCGCATGGCAGAATACGGACGGATGCATCTGGGGTTACCCATCGAGACGGGGACGCTGGAAGAGTTTAAAACCAGCGATTGCTACGACCTCATCACCATGATCCAAGTTATTCCTCACTTTTTCGCTCTCAAAAGTGCTTTGCAGACAGCTGAAAAAGTTACTAAACCCAACGGGTATTGGCTGATTGAAACTTGGAATCGAGAAAGCTTGATGGCGCGAATTTTTGGTAAAAATTGGCACGAATACAGTCCCCCTAGCGTCCTCCACTGGTTCTCCCCTTCTGGACTGCAAAACCTCACCACACAGTTTGGCTTTCGCGAAATTGCCAGAGGAAGACCCTCAAAATGGATTCAAGCTTCCCACGGGAAATCTCTACTTGGTTACAAGCTAAAAGGATCGACCTTGGGAAAACTGGCGATGAAGGTAGTTAATTTGATTCCCGACGATCTATCCATCCCTTACCCGTCAGAGGATCTTTTCTGGGCGCTGTATCAAAAACAATAGTTAATTGATTTGAAATTTCAGATTTTAGATTTGAGATTTCAGATTTCAAATTCTAAGATTTGTTGCTGATGCGGGCATCCCAGACAAAATCAATCTAAAATCTCCTATCTAAAATCTAAAATTACTGTAAGCTGTTTGGCGATCAAATGGTTCCATAAATTATCGATCGTGGGGTGCATATATCGCGAACAGAAACAGACAGGTATTACCCAAAAACCAGGGGGCTATAATGAAAATGCCTCGTCACAACTTGACGTTAACCAGAAACCCGGTTACTTCGGTTTTTGGCATCATTCCTAACAGAATTAAGCTGCTCCTTTTTGGCCTATTCATTCTGGGTGCTGTTTTAAAAACCTTAGATATAGGACAGCCAATCGGCGTAGACAACCTCCTATCTTGGCGGGAAACGGATATTAGCGGCATCGCCAGAAATTTTTATCGCGAAGTGATGAATTTGTTCTACCCCAGAATTGATTGGCGAGGAGATGGCCCCGCCTATGTAGAAATGGAATTTCCCCTCTATCCTTGGTTAATTTCAGGACTTACGCAAGACGAGAAAAGAAACCCGGTTTCGACCGTCGTTCGCGAAGCGGAAGGGAGGCATATCTCTCGCCACCAAACCAAGGATTTTTCGGAGAAACCGGCAACTTGCGCGTAAGTCCTGAATTTCTGACTTGCGTCGAACATTTCCTGCAATTCGAGAATGCCAACAAGCCGTTGTGTTTGAATTAACTCCCAAGCTCAAAAAATAAACCTATGAACGCGAAAATATCCCAGGGGCTATCTACATCAGCGCTAAAATTCCTAGTTATCGCTTTGTTAGCGCTAGGCATATTTTGTCGATTCGTTAACCTTGACCAAAAAGCTTACTGGCTGGATGAAGCTTTTACCTCGCTGCATCTTTCTGGTTATTCAGATCGAGAAGTAGAGAATCAAATTGTTAACGCTGGGATCGTTAGCGTTGCAGAGTTACTCAAGTATCAGTATCCCAGTCCTGAAAAAACAGTTTTTGATACGGTCGATCGGATTGCGGAAACAGCACCGGAATTGCCACCGCTGTATTTTGCGCTCGCTAGATTTTGGCTCCAGTTATTCGGCAATTCCATCACCGCGCTCCGCAGTCTGTCTGCCATAATTAGCTTGCTAGTTTTTCCCAGCATTTATTGGCTGTGTCTGGAACTCTTTAAATCCCCATCAGTCGGGTGGATAGCGCTCGCTTTAATAGCCGTTTCACCGTTTCACGTCCTCTTCGCCCAAGAAGCGCGACCTTATAGTTTGTGGACGGTAATAATTTTACTATCTAATGCTTCGCTGCTGCGAGCAATGCGGCTACAAACAAAGCTCAGTTGGATCGCTTATGCAGTCACTGTAATCTTGGGGTTGTATACTCATCTATTTTCGGCTTTACTGTTTTTCACTCAAGGGGTTTATGCAGTCTTAAGCCAACGCTTTCGATTGACTAAAACTCTAATTTGCTATCGAATTGCCTCGGTAATATCGCTCATAGCTTTTGCCCCTTGGCTTTACCCAGCTATAATTACCATATCTCGATATCCAAAGCAACCTGTAGAAGCAGCAACAACCGCGTATACCATCACCTTAGTTAAAGGTTGGATTCGCGGGTTTGGCTTGTTTTTTGCCGATTTTAGCATCGATGAAACCAGTGGTTTAATTGCCGTAATTTTATTTTGTATTTTGCTAGTATTTATTTTAGCATTAGTCTGGTATTCGATTTATTATTTATGTATAAATAACCCTCCAAATGTTGGGTTATTTGTTTTGATATCAATCGCACTACCTCCGCTAGTAATAATTTTATTAGATTTAATGCAAGGGCAAATCAGATCGACGATATCTCGTTATTTCGTATCTAGCGGTTTGTTCGTGCAGCTAACAGTTGCTTACCTGTTGGCAAATAAACTGGGGAAAACTTACGAGCGACCGTTAAAACATCAACAATGGAAAATTGCCGCGCTCGCTTTACTTTCCGTAGGCGTGTTATCCTGCGTAACTATCTCCCAATCCCCAGTTTGGTGGACGAAAGCTGAAGATAAAAATAATCATAAAGTGGCTGAGATTATTAACAAAGCCAAGAAACCACTAATTGTCAGCGATGCTTTTTTTGTGAAAATGTTCCCCCTCAGCCATGTTTTAGATGAAAAAGTGAAAATTCAGTTATTACCTAGCCCAAAGATAGCCAAAATTACTCAAGGTTTTAGCGATGTGTTTTTGTACAAAATTTCTCAAAAATTAATCGATGAATTAAAACAAAAACAGCAGCTTAAAGTAGAACCAGTTTACCCCCAGTATCTATGGCAAGTGAAGCAGAAAAATTGACGGTAACCGGCTAAGGCTTTAAAAAATAAAAACGACCATTACCAATTCCCAATTACCCATTACCAATTGATGATGAACGCAAACAAGAAACCAATTGCTAGCCTATCCCTAGATCTGGATAACAAGTGGTCTTACATGAAAACCCACGGAGATCCGGGTTGGGAAACTTTTCCCTCTTACTTGGATATTGTAGTGCCGCGTTTTATAGACTTTCTTGGGGAAAGAAATCTAACAATCACCGTTTTTATCGTCGGTCAGGATGCGGCATTAGAAAAGAACCATGCAGCACTCAGATCGATTGCTGAGGCGGGACACGAAATCGGAAATCACTCGTTTAAGCACGAACCTTGGTTACACCTTTACTCTGAAGAAGAGATAGAAAAAGAGATTGCGAGCGCAGAATACCATATCGAACAAGCCACTGGCAAAAAACCCATTGGCTTTCGCGGCCCAGGATTCAGCATTTCCCGCAGCACATTGCAAGTTTTAGCACGACGCGGCTATCAGTACGAGGCTTCCACCTTTCCCACTTTCCTCGGCCCACTGGCAAGAGCTTACTACTTTATGACCAGTAAATTGAGCCAGGAAGAAATGGAACAGCGGAAAGTTCTTTTTGGCACGTTCGATGAAGGATTTCGACCCCTCAAACCCTACCAGTGGCAGTTAAATACTGGCGGACTCATAGAAATTCCAGTAACGACGCTGCCGATTTTTAAAGTGCCGATTCATTTCAGCTATTTGCTTTATTTAAGCGTATTTTCTGCCCCCCTGGCGCGGCTTTATTTCCATATCGCTTTGAAACTCTGCCGCTTAACGGGAACGCAACCTTCCTTGCTATTGCACCCGCTCGATTTTCTCGGCGGCGATGACATTCCAGAGCTATCTTTTTTCCCAGCAATGAACCTTCCCGGTTACAAAAAATTAGCCTTGCTCAGTAAGTTAGTTGGCCTGCTATCCGAGCAATTTACGATAGTAACAATGCAGCAACACGCTGAGTTAGCAACTGAACGGGTCAAACTTCCCAGGGTAGAACCCCGCTTCCGTCAGGTAGGAGTTTAAAAGACTCAGAACTTACGCTCATATTCCCGGTTTCTACGAAAAATCCTTGGTTTGGAAGAGATCGACGGTCTCACCTTTGTTTCTTTTCTCGTCGTGGGTAAGTCCTGAGACTTTTAGGTGGCGATATCGATTGGCAATTTTGACGCTGGATTGCTCCGAAAAGCTGGCTACGATCAAAACTTCAATTCTTCCTGAATCTCCATCAGCGTTCCACTAGGTCTTAGCAGTACATTTGTTCTAGATCGGGGCTGTGCTTGCAAGTCCCTTCAAGTCCCTCTCCTAGTAAGACGCCATCGGCGGCGCTTTTGGCGTCAGCAGGCTAGAATGCAGAGGATGGGGGACTTGCAAGCAAGACCCTAGAGTGCGGTCAAAAACAGTTGGTGATATGAAGTCCGGTCAATTGCCCGTAATAAAAATTGTTTGTAGTCAGGACTTCAGTCCTTACTAGGATGACGGATAAGGACTAAAGTCCTGACTACGAACTTATTAAGGTCATAGGACCGGATATGATATCACCAATAATGCACCTCGATTTATACTATGGGTGAAAAGCCGCACATCATATGATAGAGAGAACGCGCCACTATGCAAAAGGATTTACAAGGTTTAGAAATTACTAAAGGAGAACTCAAACGCTTAAGTGGTGTGAGTGTAAATGCTGTGTTCAAACCCGCTTCACCGCGTAAGTTTTTAGCGGAAATTCTCAAAACAGTTGGCCTCATCGGGATACTTTCGGTCAGCTGTATTTTTCTAGTTCAAGTTTTTCCTACCCATCGTATACTTTTAATTATAGTGCATTTGCTGCTAGCAGCTTGGTTAGTTATTGAGGATGCCATAAAGATATATTTAAGTCAAAAACACCGTCATTTTATCAGTATTATAGAAGATGTAGAACGCTATAACGCCGTGATTCAAAGTATCGATATTAATGACCAAATCGAAGCCGCCGGAAACCCCGGAGTCCGATTACAGCAAAGATCGCGGGTGATTCAAGCCCTTAAACTAACGCGGGAAGATTTAATCCGCGCTTTAAAGACTGAGAGGATTTTAAGGGAAAACGAGCATTTTATCAAACTGAATCCCGAACTATTTGCTAATAATTTAACCGCGTTAGCAGCCTTGCAAGTAGGCGAAAAAGCCAGCGAGTACGGGCGGCTTTTAAATGAAGCGTTTGAAATTGGCATGAGCATCCAAGACGAAATGAGACAATTGCAAAATCGGCAGTTATGAAAGAGGAGAATTGGCATTCCATGCAACCAGATTTAGTCGGGTTAGAAATTACCAAGGGAGAACTAAAACGTCTGATTGGAGTCGATCCAGATGATGTTTTCAGAACCTCGATTTTGCGAAATGCCCAAAAGCGCTGGAGTTTGTTCTTAAATGAAATACTAATAGGTTTGGCACTCACCCCCATTATCGTCGGGGTAATTTACACATTTGTTATCTTTCCTATTCTGGGGTCATCTATTCCCACTGCGATCGCATTGCTAATTATAGTCCCAATTATAGTGGCGACGGGTCGGTGGTTTTTGAGTCAAAAAAACCGTTCTAAGTTGCTCGTCAGCCTGCTGGATGAAGTCGATAAATATCATGCAGTTATCAACGCTATCCATATAAACGACCAGTTGGAAGCAGCGGGAACAGCAGGGACAAGTTTAAGCGATCGCGCAAAAGTTATTGCAGGATTGCAACTCACCAGAGACGATCTAGTTCGCGCGTTGAAAACCGAAAGAATTTTAAGAGAAAACAAGCAAGTAATATCTACCAATCCAGAACTATTTGCCAATAATTTGAGAACCTTGCAAGCAATGCAAACTAGCAGCGACCAAGCCAGCGAGTACGGACGGCTACTCAACGATGCATTGCAGATAGCAGTAGACGTTCAAGCAGAAATGAGGAAATTGCAACAGAAAAGAATTGGGTAATTGGTAATTGGTAATTGCTCATTGCTCATTGCTCATTGCTCATGGGAATATTTTCCAGATCTACCATTAGCCTTTAGCCATTAGCAAATCTGAAATCTGAAATCTGAAATCTGAAATTTGCAATTATCCTGAGACAATGAGGACTGAAGTCCTCACTACGAACTTACAAGAAGATGGCAACCAAACCCAAAATTATTGTATTAGATGACGACCCCACCGGATCGCAAACCGTTCACAGCTGCTTGCTGCTAACGCGCTGGGATGTGGAAACGTTGCGTTTGGGGTTGGTTGATGAATCGCCCATTTTCTTCGTGCTGACCAATACGAGGGCGCTAACTCCAGAACAAGCTACCGCCGTTACCAAAGAAGTATGCCAGAACTTAAAACAGGCGATCGCAGGATCCCCCCCAACCCCCCCTTCTCAAGGCGGGGCAGTATCCCCCCCAACCCCCCCTTCTCAAGGCGGGGCAGTATCCCCCCCAACCCCCCCTTGGCAAGGGGGGGCAGTATCCCCCCCAACCCCCCCTTGGCAAGGGGGGGCAGGATCTCCCCCAACCCCCCCTTGGCAAGGGGGGGCTACGGGGGGGATCCTGATTGTCAGTCGTTCCGATTCCACCCTGCGGGGACATTATCCGATTGAAACCGACGTTATCGCCCAAGAACTTGGCCCATTTGATGCCCATTTTCTCGTTCCGGCATTTTTCGAGGGCGGACGTCTCACCAAGGATAGCGTGCATTATCTCATAGTTAACGGTGTCGAAACGCCCGTACACGAAACCGAATTTGCCCGCGATTCGGTTTTCGGATATCGTCACAGTTACTTACCCGATTATGTAGAAGAAAAAACCCAAGGTAAGATTAAAGCCGATGCTGTAGAGCGATTTTTACTCGCAGATATTCGCGCCGGAAGTTTGGAACGACTGATGCAATTAACTAACAATACTTGTGGCGTCGTAGATGGAGAAACTCAAGCAGATTTAAACCAATTTGCCGCCGATATTCTCACCGCAGCGAGTCAAGGAAAGCGCTTTCTATTCCGCAGTGCTGCCAGCATTTTAACTTCCCTGGCGAATTTAGGCCCTCAACCTGTCGCCGCAGACGATATGGCGCAGTACGTGCGCCAGGGAAAACCGGGTGCGGTTATTGTCGGTTCACACGTCAAAAAGACGACCGAACAATTGGGACGCTTGCTGCAAGAATCCGGTATCGTTGGTGTTGAAATTGATGTATCTCACTTGCTAGATGATTCTCCAGCACAACGCGACCAACTTTTGCATCAAATTCTCCAACAAGTTCGAGATGCTCATAATGCGGGAAAAACGCCGGTAGTATATACAAGTCGTCAGGAACTTACATTTAACGACGTAGAAACTCGTCTGGCATTTGGGGCTGCGGTTTCGGCTTTGTTAATGGATGTGGTGCGCGGTTTACCCGCCGATATTGGGTTTTTGATTAGTAAAGGGGGAATTACTTCTAATGATGTTTTGAGTACGGGTTTGGCTTTAACTGCGGCGCGATTGCTGGGACAAATTTTAGCCGGATGTTCTATGGTACGTACCCCTGTTGACCATCCTTTGTTTCCGAATTTGCCCGTAGTTTTGTTTCCGGGAAATGTGGGAGATGCGGATGCGTTGGCGACAATTTATCGGCGACTAACTCGGTAATGTGAATGCGATCGCCCGATGAAGGCGATCGCACCAGATAGCAACGACCATCCTATCACCTTTGTTTCTGCCTCGATCTCTAGTTGCCAAACTTACATCTTGCACCAGATGCCGACACCGCAAGACAAGGACTAACCATTTTCCAGCCTGCTAAGCTACGGCTATGGTTGTATAGCCCCACCCTTAAGGGTGCGGGCGATCCCAGGTGCAAGATGTCAGCAAACCAACAATTTTTCCCAGAAACCCGGTTTCTTTTGTACGAAGGTATTAATATCAAAGGGGGCACGGGGTTGACCGAGGCACAGAACGCCACCCTGAAACCATTAGGCGCGATTTTGTAAAAGTACCCAAATTTACTGCACTTCCACGGTAACTTTGGCAAACTAGAAAAGGTAACAACTCAAGCGGAAGGATTGAGGGATATTTATGAATTTGCTAAAGCCTACAAAAGTTTCCACTTTTTTTGAAAATATTTTGGCGACAAGCAACAGGGAATTTCCCACATTATTAGTTTTATCCGTCGCCATAATTATTTCGAGTCTTTATGGAGCAAATAGAGGATTAAACTGGTCAGATTATGGTCAAATATTTCACTTCGGAAATCGCATCCTAAATGGCGACTTCCCCTATCGAGATTTTTCTTATCAAACTGGCTTTATCGCCATTTTCGTCAATGCTTTTTTTCAAAAATTGCTCGGACAGTATTACTTTTCAAGTCTAGTAGTTGGATTGTTAGTAAAACTATTTACCTTACTGGCTTTATATTTTACACTTAGACAATTCACCTCTAGATTTATATCTATTAACATTTGTATCGGATTCTCCCTGCTCGCTCCCGAATTGATTAGTTCAGGACATGAGTATTGGGTCAATCTGTTTTTAACAATTGCCGGACTATTTATAGTTATAGGCTGCAAAAACCTAGAATCACAAAATGCATACTTATACATTTTGCTAGCGGGAATTTATCTAGGTTTAACTGTAGGATTGCGCCAAAGTAATGGCATACTTTGCATATTAGTTACCTCAGTGGTTATTCTGTGTCATTCTCTCAAATATGGGAAAGCATATATTCAAAAAGTTACCCTTCCCTTAATCGCAGGTGTGTGTGTAAGCTTGGTAGCGATCGCTTCCTTTCTTCTGCTCAATAAAGCCATGTCAGCAGCGATTTATGAACTATTTATCGCCGCAGGCGAAAAAAAGAATTTTAGTGCCTTCTCTGGAGCGTTAGATGCTTTATCAGGAGGGGCATTCTTTGGTTCTTCTGTCACCAACGCCATCATAAAAAATATCTTATACAATGTTATTCCATTGTTGATAATCGGAGGAATTTTTATTTTAATTAAATCAGCTTCAAATTCGCCAAAACAGCAAGCCTTCAACCATAAAATTGGCGTTTTAATTCCTGTTTTAGCAATCCTGGGGATAGCTATCCAAGAAATTGCTCGGTTTGGTTCAACTGGAAATCATAGTATAGGTCAAATTATTTCGGAAATATTTATTTATGATATTCCGAGAATTTCTTTGAGTATAGCTTTGTTAATGGGTTGTTTGTGGCCAACAAAAACCGAAGCTTTTTTAGGCTTATCAGCACCAATATTTTCAATTTTGGTAGCGTTTACCTTGGGAACAGTTTGGTCGATGCAAATGTCGTGGGTGGGGCGCAGCTATGTCAGCACAAGGATGTTGATTGCGCTAGTCATGCTAGTAGCGATCGCGTCTAATCAAATTCCTAATGCCTGGAAAAAAAGACTATCAACGGCATTTTTATTAGTAGCAATCGGTGTATTTTATAGTCAGGTTATTAGTCATTCTCTTGGACAAGAAGGGATTTATGTCGGGTTTTACAAAAATAACTATAGCCTGAACCACCCGATGACAAAATTTATTACAGTACATCAGGAAAAAGCGAAGGCTTTCTCGATGCTGCGTCAATATATTAAGCCAGGTGACTCTTGCTTTATATACGGTTCCGCCCCCATATTATATACTTTACTAGACTGCAAAAATCCGACAAGGAACGATGTAGCATATGCCGATGCCGTGACACTAAATGATGCGCGCAAAGCAGTTGCTGCGTTAAAAGCAAACCCACCTGAGTGGATAATAGAAACACCTCTAGCTCCAGCAATTGAAAAGGAATCGAAAAATCCACCGTCTTTTTATGACTTTGCTGGGCAACCAGGGCCGATTGAACTCCGCGCGGGATTAAAAGATATGATAAAAAATTATCGATTAGTAAGCCAAGTTAAAGAGCTGTTTCCAGAAGCAGAAAAATTAGAGACTAGAGATTTCGATCAAGTGCTTAAATATCGGTTGTACAAGCTTGAACCATAACCACATACAAATCTGCTCTTGTTCTTGGCGTCCTTGGCGTCTTGGCGGTTCGTTTAAAGGACAGTCCCGCATTGAGAAACATGGTTTCTGACTGATAGAGGTTTCTTCACCGAAAAATTGGGTCTTTTGCCCCGTCCTTCTAGGACGGCTTTTATCAACGCAAGTTTTTCCCAGTAGGTTAGTGGACTAGCGAGTAGACGCGCTTTCTAGAGCAAATGGGGCTGTCCGGGGTATCCCGGTTGTAGAAAAAACATCTGGAGTCCAAGCATACGCAAGCTCCTGGTGGCAACCCAGAATGTAAGCCAGCCTGGAGGCTCGTGGTACATCTTAAATGCTCCCCAATTAGAGACTAGAGGTGTATTGCAGGGCTAGTGAAAACGACCGCAGTGAAGATGGTGGCGAAAGCTCCCGTGCTTGGGCCGGGAGTAAGCTTAAAATTGGACTGGCTCGTAATATAGTTAATTTGTCAGTAGCCGCAGAGGCAGATCGTCCCATGACTGTTGATTCTTCAGTTCCATCAAGGGTGGAGACAGTTACCACTAGCCCCCAGGAAGTAGACCAACGCCTCTCTGTCCAGCTTAAAAGCGAGGAAGGACGCTTGGTGTTGATATTCCCACCGGACACCGATCCAAAAGATGCTGCGATCGCTTGGTCAGAAATTTGGCAACAACTCAAACAGCGTCTCGGCGGTGGCGATCGTTTTTGGCAACCGAACACCCCTGTGGATCTAATGGCGCAAAATCGCTTGTTGGATGGACGGCAATTGCAAGAAGTTGCCGACGCCTTGGGCGAATACCAACTGACTCTGGCAAAAGTTCATACCAGTCGCCGCCAAACTGCCGTTGCCGCCGCCACTGCGGGGTACTGCGTCGAACAACACTCAGCGATCGCATCCCTCAATCAACCGATCGCCACCCCCGGACAGGCAATGGCAGAACCGCTATACTTAGAAACTACCCTCCGCTCTGGCATGGAAATTCGCCATCCCGGCACCGTAGTCATCTTGGGCGACCTCAACCCCGGCAGTATGGTCGTCGCCGATGGCGATATTCTAGTCTGGGGCAGGCTGCGGGGCGTCGCCCACGCCGGTGCTAAAGGCAATACCGGGTGTTTAATTATGGCGCTGCAAATGGAACCGACTCAACTGCGAATTGCAGATTACCTGGCGAGGGCACCGGAAAAACCACCCGCCCAATTTTTCCCAGAAGTCGCTTACGTAACCCCAACGGGCATTCGCATCGCCAAAGCAGCAGGTTTTACCAGACCGCAATAATTGCCAGGTGGGCAGGTGAAAATTAGCAATTAGCAATTAGCCATTAGCAATTACCAAATCCAAAATCCGCTATGGGTCGTATTATTGTCATCGCATCTGGCAAAGGAGGAGTGGGTAAGACCACCTGTACCGCCAATATTGGCATGGCGCTTGCTCAACAAGGTCGTAACGTCGTTGTTGTAGATGCCGATTTTGGTCTGAGAAATTTAGACTTACTTCTGGGGTTGGAAAACCGCATCGTCTACACCGCAGTCGAAGTAATTACCGGCGAGTGCAAGCTAGACCAAGCTTTGGTAAAAGATAAACGACAACCCCGACTGGCACTGTTACCAGCAGCGCAAACTCGCACCAAGGAAGCAGTTAATCCCGACCAGATGAAAAACTTGGTCGGCGAGTTGGCAAAATCCTATGAATACGTTTTAATCGACTCTCCTGCCGGAATTGAGATGGGTTTTCGCAATGCGATCGCCGGCGCACAAGAAGCTTTGATCGTCACCACCCCCGAAATTGCCGCCGTCCGCGACGCCGACAGAGTGATTGGCATGTTGGAAACCCACAGCGTCAAGCGGATGCACTTGATCGTCAACCGCATCCGCCCCAAAATGGTGCAAGCCAATGAAATGATGTCGGTGCAAGACGTTCAGGAAATTTTGGCAATTCCCCTCATCGGCATTGTCCCCGATGACGAGCGCATTATCGTCTCTAGCAACCGTGGCGAACCTCTATCACTGGCAACCGAGCTTTCTTTACCAGGAAACGCTTATCATAACATCGCTCGCCGTTTGGCAGGCGAAAAAGTCGAATTCCTTGACCTGGAACTACCCCCCGACGGCTTCTTGACCCGCCTCCGTCGCCTGTTTCAGAATTAGTCGTAATTTTGGCCATAGCGAACAACCATGATTAACCAACTGCTAGAACGGCTTTTTCCTTGGACAGGCGCTAAAAACAGCCGCGAGGATGTCAAGCGTCGCCTCAAACTTGTGATCGCCCACGATCGCACGGGACTTTCCCCGGAGGCGATGGAGTCAATGCGACAGGAAATCTTGGAAGTTGTTTCTCGTTACGTCGAACTCGACGGCGAGGGGTTAGAGTTTTCCATTGAAAGCCAAGAACGCGCTACGGCATTAATTGCCAATTTGCCCATTCGACGGGTGAAGGAAGATTCTTAGGGGTAGGCGATACAAAAGCGGCAACGCTGCCCGATCGCGATCGGGTGCATGACTAAATAATCGAATCGCAGGACTTACTTGGACAATAGACAACTTCCCATCTATGTTATAATTTGCCGATGTCTTGGTCAATTTGGCTCCAGCTGGATGCAATTAGGTTTCAAAACCAAAGTGAAAGTAACTCTTGTTCAATCGCAGTTATTGCCTCAACATGCTGGTTACAGCCATTGGGTTTATAACTGGGCAATTGCGACAATTGAAGATTTTTATCAGTCTGGTGTGAAACATAGCTGCAATGATGCTCGTAAGTTTTACACAAACCACGTTAAGCCAGAATATGCTTGGATGAATCAAATATCATCTAAGGTTTACGTTTATGCATTTGAGCAGCTAAAAGCAGCATACAAACGTTTTTTTGCTCAGATTGCAGCCCTACCTACTTTCAAAAAGAAAGGTAAGTCAAAAGACTCTTTTACGGTTGAAACACCACTAACTCTTTGACTACTGACCTATGCAAGAATCACGCCGTGGTAGTCATTGAAAATCTCAATCTTTGTGGCATGTTACAAAACCATAAATTGGCTAGTGCCGTGGCAGATTGTGCCTTTGGGTAAATTGAACGACAGTTCAAATATAAAACCCAAAAATTGAAGAGCAGGTTAATACAAGTCGATCGATTTTATCCTTCGTCTCAATTATGTCCTGTCTGTCAGGCTAAGCATAAAATGCCATTGTCTGGCAAGCATTTATACATGCTCATGTGGTTATTCTAGAGACAGAGATGAGAATGCTGGGTTCAACTTGTGCTTATATGGTTGGAAGACAATATTCCCTGATGCAATAACCGGAGAGTTATAAAGGTGATGCTCGTGGAGGGTTAAAGCTTTAGGCAGCACCCGTTGAAACGATAAAAGAGTAAAAGGAAAACCTTGGTTTGTCCGGGGCAAGTCCAATGAAATTATAACTGAGTAGACTCGATCCTCAGCACGCGATCGCAAGCGATCGCTCCCCATCTCAGCAGTAATACCAGCATTTACGGCAAATTTAGGCTTAAATTTTCGGTAAATTATCTGGAAGGACAATAGATGTTAAATCATGTCAGGCTTTTCACCCTTAATTAAAACTCAGAGCGTCACCGCTCTCCCTTGTCACCGCGTCAGTCCTAACTATGGGTAATCAAACGCACATGATATTACTCCTCTTATTGTTGCAGCAGCTACCTCAAGGTTCTGGACAAACCATAACCCAACCTTAACATTGATTTAACCGAAGAATGTATATACTACAAAAAGTTTGATGGAATAAAATAGCGGTTTACGCTCAGATGAGGGAGAGCGGGGATCTCGGAAAGACAAGGAAGATAAAAAAGAATTCTTCCATCTCTTCCCCACTCTTGCAAATGCTTTAGCTCACTGAATATTGAAAACCGCTATCAATATATTAATCGCGACTTACGCAAACACCAAAGTTTATCTGAAAAATCGTTGGTTTGGCAACTAGAGATATACGTAGAAACCCGGTTTCTATGATCGTCGTGCGTAAGTACTTTTAATGGTAGTAATTTTTTTAAAAAAAGTAGTTGAAAATACATAGATGTATAAAAATGTAAATTTAACAGCAGGTTTGACAAAATTTAGCAGTCAGATATAATAGAGAAAGAAAGAAAAAAAAGAGGCATTATGTCAAGTGTATTAGAGCGGCAACTAATTCAAAAAGTCACTCATGACGGGAGTGTTCTGGGAATCATCATATCTGCCAATTTCAGAGAACCAGGGATTCACTTTTTTACACCAAGTAACTTATCGCAACAAGTTGCTTACATGCGGCATAGTAAGGGAAAAGTGATTCAACCTCACGTTCATAATCCCGTGCCTCGAGAAGTATACCATACTCAAGAAGTTATTCTAATTAAACAGGGTAAGCTGCGAGTAGACTTTTATACCGAACAGCAACAATACCTGGAAAGCCACATTCTTTATGCAGGGGATACAATCTTGCTGATTCAAGGTGGGCATGGCTTCGAGGTGATTGAAGAGGTGGAAATGATTGAAATTAAACAGGGTCCTTATGTTGGAGACCATGATAAGACGCGGTTTTTTGCTCACCAGAGAGGTGAGAAATATATCTCAACGCCATCACGCGCGGTTAGCTCCTGCATAGTATAAAATTGGCAAGGCTAGCCGATTGATCCACGATTGATCCAAAAACATAGAACGCAACTTTTTTATGGCAGATTTCATTCCGGTTAATCAGCCAATTTTGGATGGCAAAGAAAAGCAATACCTCAACGAATGCATTGATACGGGCTGGATTTCTTCAGAAGGTCCGTTTGTGCAAAAGTTTGAGGAAGAATTGGCGGCACGGGTTAACCGCAAGCACGGTATTGCTGTCACAAATGGTTCGGCTGCTTTGGATGCGGCGATTGCTGCGTTGGAAATTGGGCCGGGAGATGAGGTAATTCTCCCGACTTTTACGATTATTTCCTGTGCAGCAGCTGTAGTAAGAGCAGGAGCGAAACCTGTTGTGGTGGACTCAGATCCGCGCACGTGGAACATGGACGTGTCGGCAATCGCTGAAAAAATAACTCCGCGCACAAAAGCGATTCTGATCGTCCATATATATGGATTAACCGTTGATGTAGACCCCATCCTCCAACTTGCCCAGCAGCACGGGTTGTCGATCATAGAAGATGCTGCTGAAATGCACGGACAAACCTATAAGGGTAAACCCTGCGGCAGCTTTGGCGACCTGAGTACTTTCAGCTTCTACCCCAACAAGCACATCACTACGGGCGAAGGAGGCATGATTGTCACCAATGACGATCGTCTAGCAGCTCGTTGTCGCTCTCTCCGTAACCTTTGTTTTCAGCCGCAACAGCGATTTGTCCACGAAGAGTTGGGCTGGAACTTGAGGATGACAAACCTGCAAGCAGCGTTAGGTTTAGCTCAGCTAGAAAGGCTCGATGAGTTTGTCGCCCGCAAGCGCCGCATGGGGCAGTACTATACTCAGTTATTATCCGATGTTCCGGGATTGGAACTCCCCCTAGCTGCTACTGCTTACTCAGATAATATTTATTGGGTTTACGGTGTAGTTTTGAACGAGGAAGTACCTTTCGATGCAGCTTACGCAATGAAGCGTTTGGGACAGCACCAAATTGGTACCCGGCCATTTTTCTGGGGAATGCACGAACAACCCGTATTCAAAAAAATGGGCTTGTTTGAAGGCGAGTCGTATCCGGTGGCAGAACGTCTAGCGCGGCGAGGGTTTTACGTACCCAGTGGAATGGCACTCACAACGACGCAGATTGAGCTTGTCGCATCTGCATTGAAGGAAATTTTAAAGTAGGAGGAGTAATGGAACCGACTCAGTTGATGCGATCGCTCTACTGGTATCTCCGCTTTCCAGGAGCTTATGGCAGCTATCGGGGCATTTTTGCCACGACCGAACAAGCGATCGCATCAGCACCAAAAAACCGCAAGATAGGCTACAACCACGCCGATTTAGCCAAAGAGTATCAAAGCAACTTTTATAAAGCAATTGGTTCCTACGACTATCCAATCCTGTTTTGGCTCAAGGATCTGCTGCAAGAAGGCTCTACAGTCTTTGACTTTGGTGGAAATATGGGCAACCATTTTTATGGGTATGAGAAATATATTAAATATCCCCAAAATTTTAAATGGATTGTTTGCGAATTACCAGAAATTATTAAAGCAGGAGAAGAAATAGCCGCTCAAGAAAAAAGGACAGAAATTGTCTTCACCAGTCAGTTTGAAGAGGCAGAAAAAGCCAATATCCTGATGGCATCAGGCTCAATTCAATACCTGGGACCAAACTTCGCACAATTACTGTCAAAGCTTAACCGCAAACCCAACCATTTACTGCTGAGTCGATTACCGCTGTGTGAAGGAAAGTCGTTTGTCACATTGCAAAATGGAGGGCTGGTATTTTATCCCGTCAATGTCATGAATCGGGATGAATTCATCGAGTCTATCTGTGGGTTGGGCTATAAATTAATCGACAGTTGGAAAGATCGCGCTGAACCTTGTTCAGTTCCCTTTCACCCAGAGTTTACCTCCCTAGTTTTTAACGGTTTGTACTTGAAGTTGAGCTAAAAAAAATGCAGGTTTTTGGCAATTACGCTAGCTATTACGATTTACTGTACCGGGATAAGGACTACATCGGCGAAGCAAACCACGTCCATACCCTAATACAAAGGTATATGCCGGAGGCAGAAACTATTCTGGAACTGGGTTGTGGTACGGGAATTCATGCTTCCTTATTGGCAGATAAAGGGTATCAAATTTGTGGTGTAGACCGCAGTAAAGAAATGCTGGAGTCGGCGCAGCAACGGTTATTAACTCTTAGCCAGGAGCGAGCATCTAAGTTGCAGTTCGTGCTAGGTGATATGCAAACTGTGCGGTTGGATAAAAAATTTGATGTCGTGATATCGTTGTTTCACGTGGTGAGTTATCAGACAACAAATCAGGCGTTACAAGCTGCGTTTGCAACTGCCAAAGAGCATCTGAAACCAGGAGGGATATTTCTATTTGACTGTTGGTACGGACCAGCAGTATTGAGCGATCGCCCGATGGTGCGAGTCAAGCGCCTAGAGGATGAAAAAATTATGGTGACTCGAATTGCTGAACCCGTACTGCACCCAAATCAAAATACTGTGGATGTCAAATATCAAGTATTAATACGCGATCGCACCACCGATGCCGTAGAAGAACTGCGAGAGGTTCACGCAATGCGATACTTATTTAAGCCAGAAGTCGATTGGCTGTTTTCCCAGCACGAATTTGACTCGATTGCCACTGGTGAGTGGATGACGGATCGAGATCCAGGGTGCAACACTTGGAATGTCTATTTTGTCGGCAGATATCAAACCAGATCCGCATAGATACATTGCAAAGGAGACCAATATGAGATATCACTTGGCTCTAGGTAGCCAACTCAATTTAGAAAACATCAACCGAGAAGCTCAACAGGGAAAGCGCCCAAGGCATGTGATGTGGACGCTTAGCCAAAAATTGGGCGCAACAATTCATCCACCAGGAAACGATTCCATCCTGTTTATAGATAGGTTGCGATCGCGTCTGATCAGTAAGCCCGAACAGTGGGCATTAGCCCGCAGCTTAGCAGAAACACTCGATGGAGATGATGTTATCTATTGCACAGGGGAAGACATCGGCATCCCGATCTTAGCCCTCTGCGGTGCTAAACCAAACCGCCCGAAGATCGTTGTATTTTTCCATACGGTAAATCGCCTACGTGTCCGTGCAAGCTTAAAACTTTTTCGTGCCTGGGAACGAATTGATTTGTTTGTCTCCAACACCCAGCCTCAAATCGATTTAATCCTTCGCTACTTGCAAGTACCCCAAAATCGCGTCTATAAATTGCCCGAACAAATTGATACTCGTTTTTTCTCACCCGGTCCAGTCTCAGCCGATAAACAGCGACCCATAATTGCCAGCGTCGGGTTAGAAAAGCGGAATTATAAAATTCTAGCAGATGCCACGGCTGACCTAGATGTAGATGTGAAAATCAGTGGCTTTTCACGAGATGTAAAGCCCCTGGTAAAATCATTTCCTAAAACTATGCCAGCGAATATGTCTCGTAGGTTCTATGAGTGGAATGAATTGGTGCAGCTTTATCGAGACGCTGACATTGTAGTAGTCAGCTTATTTGAAAGTATAGATTCGGCTGGAGTCACAGCTCTCATCGAAGCAATGGCATGTTGCCGACCTGTGATTTGTACTCTAACTAAAGGATTAAAAGATTATCTCCAAACGCCGGGAACCGTGACAGTTGTAGAACCAGAAGATTTGAACGGACTCAGACAGGCAATTATCCACCTACTCGATAACCCCAAGGAAGCCCAAGCTCAAGCAAAACGCGGTTATGACCTAGTATCGCAGCACCACAACAGCGAAGATTTCGTCGAAAATCTGGCTAAGCTGCTGCAATCGGTAAAATAGCTACTCGCTTCGCCAAGGTAGTGCAAGTGTTTTTGACGGGATTAGGGGCGGGTTTTACCAATCAGTCGGCAACCGCCAGAGATCTCGTTATATCATGTCCGCTGGCGAAGGTAGCGTTAGGCTAGCGGGTGAGCCGGAAAAAACTGTGTTTCCCACAATTAACTATATACAACTGATGCAACCGGACATGATATTAGACCCGCCCCGCTCGTGCAGCACCCGAACGGACATAATATTATGGTATGCCCAGTTAGGATGTTGTTATTTCCCCCCCGGTAACCACCCCCTTAGCAGTACGCCTTTCCGTACCGCTTCACCCTAAGTTTTAAGCTTTAATCAAATATATACACATGCAAAAAATATCGAAGAAATATTTCTATTTAATCAAAAATATGAAAGCAAAGCTAAAAATTTAAACCAGTCCGGTTCGCTTCTTCTTATTCAGGAAAATAGTTAGAATAATACCAGATAGAAATCAATCTGTCAAACTTGGGGGAAAGCAGCAGCCATGACGGAACTAGCTGATAAAATTCCAATTTACCGCAATGCCATTGAACCGTTAGTCGCTGAAGAATTAGAGCAGCAGCTACACCGCCTACCAAAGCAGATAGTACAATATCTCAATCCGGCACAAGTCATGGCTTACGCCCTCAATCGTTTGCCTGCCTTGTATGCTACGAGTGAAGAAGGATGGCGTCGGCAACAGCTACTTGCAAAACAGCAGCTCAAGGAGCAAATTGTTACAGCGGTGCGGCAGGGATTGGCGGCGGTGCAAAAAGACCCCTTAAAAAGTTCAACCCCGCTCAAAGGAGAAGCAACAGTCGAGCAAAAAGACATTTTGAAGGGTTCAATTCGCAGACAACAATGGGCATCTTACGTGCAAAAATCTGCCTATAAATCGGCTTATCTGCGATTGTAAATATTTGACATAAATGCGATCGCATCGCGTCGTTTCCACCCCATCAGCGGGTTGATACCCGCTGCTTTCGTACAGCTTCACCGCTTCTTTTAACACGCTGGCAGTTTCCACCCAAATTTGCTCAAAACCTCTAAGGGCGATCGCTTGCTCCAATTGCCCCAGTACGTATCTGCCTAAACCCTGTCCTCTCGCATCTGCCACAAGGTACATTTTGCGTATTTCTACCGCATTTTTTCCTCTAGTGATAGGATAATAGGCTGCCGTACCTACAAGCTTTCCCTGCCTTTCAATTACCCAGAACTCACCGCCGGTAGCGAGGTAAAAATCTTCTACCAAAAGAACGTCCCTATCTGCCCCTGTGGGTTCCCAAGGTAAGCCATATTCAGCCAAAACGGAACGGATGAGTGCGGCGGCGGCGGTGCGATCCGAGCTTGACCAGGGGCGAATGCAAAAATCTCGATAGCCAGTTTGCATCATTAGATCGTAATAGGTTTTTTCACGGTACTTTTAGTCTCAACACCTGGGCTAAACTTTAGTATGAACTTTTTTAACGACAGAGATGCACATATAATTATTTCTTTACCTTAATTTAACCTGTACTATAACAGAGAATTTGCCTAAGTAGTTTCCCGTAGATCTCCCACCAAGGTAGTCATAATGATTGCAATTAGCCTGAAAAAGCTTTTTTCCAAGAAAAAAGATGTTGCTGTCATTAGCGAGCTTGTCAATGCTATCGACCCTAGCATCAGCATTCAGGATGTCAAAGGCAAAGCACTACTGGGAGTGGATAGAGAAAACCAAGGGAATAAACATGCAATAGAGGTTTCAGGACAAGTAATTGGATGGGTAACTGGGAGCGAAAAGGCAGCCGCCGTAGCGGCTGCTATTGCTGATATAGCTAATAAAGAATTTGAGAAAAAGACCCTTGCCAATGAATTGCTAGATAGAGCTAGATAAATAAGTTTATTATCTGATATTTATGAAAAAATAACTGCGAGTTTAGAACTGAAAGAAGTTGCCAAATTAATCCTCGATTGGGCCAGTAAACTGATAGAAGCAACCAGTGGATCGGTGATGTTGCTCGATGCAAAAACAGGGAAATTAGAATTGCTCTCAAGCATTGGGAAAGAATACAACCCAAAAGCAAATTTAAAACTGGGTAAAGGGATTATTGGTAACGTGGTATCCAGCGGAGTGGGAGAGATAGTAAACGATGTTTTATCAGAGCCGAGATTTATTGCCAGTAAGGCTCCAATACCCTCGCTGATTTGCGTTCCTTTAAAAAGCAAAAACCGGGTAATTGGTGCAATTACAATGAGCAACTCAGTAACCGTTACCTATACAGTCCAAGAACTTCAACTCCTGACCATGGTTGCATCCCAGGCAGCATCGGCAATTGAAAACGCCATTTTCCCCGAAGAAAAACTGCAAGAAAGCCGCCGAGACGCCTTGCTTTTTCGTTTAGCCAATCAGATTCGTCTTTCTTTAGACCTCGATACTATTTTAGAAACCGCTGTCAGCGATATCCGCAACCTTTTACAGAGCGAACGCTGCCAATTTATCTGGGAGCGAACCGAAAATGATGAAAGTAGAATGCTGAAAAGTTCAACCCCTGGGTGCATTTGTTTTTCAACAGAAAGTGAGGTTAATCTATCATCCAAAATCCAGCATTATTTCAAGGTTTGGGAAGTTGTCAATCAAGCCATACTATTGCGCCGAAGAGATGGGTGAAGTTACCCAGAAGCTGCTCGACAGGGAAATGGTGCGAATCGATCGGGTTAAAAGCGTAACCGATCCGATGGAGAGACAGTTTTTTGTCGAGGGTAACTTCGCCTCGGTATTAGCACTGCCGATTCAGACGCGATCAGGAGCAATTGGTGCGTTCGCGCCAGCTAGGGTATGCATATCGCTTTGGGGACAAGCATGGAAGAACGAACTTGGAGTGAGGGTGAAGTAGAACTGTTACTAGCTGTAGGTAATCAATTAGCGATCGCTCTAGATCAAGCCGAACTTTACAAAGAAGCTGCATCCACAAGCGCAAAAATTGCCACAAACCCTGTAGGAATTGCAACAAACCCAAGCTCAACTAATTCAAAGCGAAAAAATCTCCAGCTTGGGGCAGCTAGTAGCAGGAGTTGCTCATGAAATTAACAACCCGATTAATTTTATTCACGGCAATCTTGCCTAGGTCGAGCAATATACCCAAGACATACTTCACCTGCTGCGACTTTATGCTAAACAGTATCCGCAACCAGCACTCGCGATTCAAGCGGAGACAGAAACCATCGACCTAGAGTTTATCATCCCAGACCTTGCTAAATTGATTTCCAGCATGAAGGTGGGAACCGAACGCATCCACAAAATTGTTTTATCCCTGGGAAACTTTTCCCGTCACGACCCAGACGAGAGCAAACCTGTAGACATTCATCAAGGAATTGATAGCACGCTATTAATCTTGCAACATCGATTGAAAGCAACAGCAGAACGCCCTCAAATTCAGGTAATCAAAAATTACGGCGACCTGCCATTAGTCGAGTGCTATCCCAGCCAACTAAACCAAGTATTTATGCAGGTTATCAGTAACGCGATCGATGCTTTGGAATAGGTAATGAGTAATGGGAAAAATTTTTATAATTACTCTTCACCACTTACCAATTACCAACAATTTGCATTTGTACCAATGTTCTAGATAGCGAAAGCGTCATTGTTCGCATTAAAGACAACGGAAATGGGATGACAGAAGCAGTCAAAAATCAACTATTCGCTTTGTTTTTGACAACCAAGCTGGTAGGCAAAGGAACCGGGTTAGGGCTATCTATTTGCCACACAATAGTAGTGCAGAAACATGGGGGAATTATCCAGTGTGACTCAACGCCTGGAGAGGGAACCGAGTTTTCTATTCAAATTCCGATATTGGCAGCGATCGCCAAACCCGCCCCGGCGATCGCTAAGCAATAATCTTATTAGTAATTGGGCATTGGGAATTGGGAATTGGAGAGTAATTAATATTTCCCATTTACCCTATGCAAAAACCGGGATAAGCCTCGTATCGCCTCAATCCTGTGGATGATTTGGCAGCCAAGTTCTAATAATTACCAATTACCAATTACCCATTAGCAATTACCAATAACTAACTGTGAATTCTCGGTTCGGGGTGCAACGTCGCAAGTATTTTGCTTTCCACAACCGCTAATTCTTCCAGCCGCTGGGTGACAGCAGACCGCTCAAAGTAAGTATCGGCTAGTACCCAGTAAATGCCGTAGTGACGAGCCTCCGACGCCATCAAGCTGCGATAAAATTGAGATAACTCCGGCTCGGGACAATGGGTAGCTAACAACCCCAGCCGTTCGTGACTGCGAGCCTCGATCAGTCCAGAAACCAGCAACGAATCTAAAAGTCGCTTTGGTTCCTGGGGACGAATTTGAGCTTTTAAATTGGCTCCATAGGGGGGAGAAGAAAGCGGCCCCAAAGGGACACCCCGCCGTTCCAGCCATTGGTTAACTAACTCAAAGTGTTCCAGTTCTTCGCGAGCGATCGCAGTCAGCATCCGTACTAACTTGGTATTAGACGGATAGCGAAACATCAAATTTAAGGCAACCCCAGCCGCCTTGCGCTCGCAGTGGGAGTGATCCAGCAAAATTAGATCCAGATTGGCGATCGCTTGCTCAACCCAAGCAAAGCTGGTCGGCTGCTGGAGGACATTAATCGTAGGTAGTGTATCAAAAAGCATAGACTTTATTTTTTACAGGATGAGGGGGGCATAATAAAAATATCAGGGTCAAGCAACAACATCTGCTAAAATCCACTTCGTCTAAGAAGCCCCTTACAGAGTCTAAATAAAGTATCACTCAGTATTTAAAGATCCGCATGAGCCAAATCACCCCCCGTCGCATAGTTATCGGCGACGTACACGGTCACTATAAGGGTCTCATGACCTTGTTAGAAGCAATCGCCCCTGACTCAGAAGAGCGAGTATATTTTTTGGGAGATTTAATTGACCGAGGTCCCCAAAGCGCTCAGGTTGTCAAGTTTGTCCAAGAAAGCTCCTATAACTGTCTGTTGGGTAACCACGAGCAAATGTTACTAGACAGCTTTATCAAGGGAAAAATTCAACATGCGGTTCTGCAAGCTTGGCTTTACAGCGGCGGACATGCAACGCTGGCGAGTTACCCCAAGGGTCGGATTCCCGTACACGATCTAGATTGGATGCAGACGCTACCCACCCATCTAGACTTAGGCGATGTTTGGTTAGTTCATGCAGGCGTCCATCCTGAAATACCCCTCGAAGAGCAAACCGCCGACCAATTCTGTTGGATTCGCCACGAATTCCATAGCATGTCCCAACCCTACTTTGCCAACAAACTGATCATCACAGGTCATACGATCACCTTTACCCTACCAGGCGTAGAACCCGGAAAAATCGCCGCTGGGTCGGGTTGGCTAGACATCGACACGGGAGCCTATCACCGCCGCAGTGGTTGGTTGACTGGATTAGATATCTCCAACGCCATTGTCTATCAAGTCAATGTTTTTGATAATTACGTCCGCACCCTGCCCCTGGAAAAGACTTTAACGCCAGTCCAGCCGCATCAGATACTCGCTCGTTTACAAAACGGGGTAATGGCTAATTGGTAATGGGTCATGGGAATTGACCAAAAAAATGGGTTTCAAGCCCCGCCCTTATAGCGCGGCAATTGATGCTTGAGTATAACGCTTAAAAACTTCCATTTGTCCACCCACACAACTGGCAATTAGGAGGAGGACGACGTAATTATTTGCAGAACAAGTGCTATAATCCCATTCTGAAATTACGTTATCGCTACCGAATTTATCCTACCGAATCTCAAAAAATCGCACTGGCTAAACTGTTCGGGTGCGTTAGGTTCGTTTGGAACGATGGGTTAGCTTTTTGTAATTCAGCCTAGAGCAGAGGAGAAAAATATCTCGGAGAATCTGAACTCCAAAAACGATTTATCACTCAAGCAAAGCAGACTGAAAACAGACAGTGGTTGTCAGAAGTTTCTAATATCTCCTGGCAGCAATCTATCCGATATCTAGGACAGGCGTACAAAAATTTTTTCAATCTTGTACGGGCAAACGAAAAGGAAAAAAGATTAAACCGCCTAAATTAAAACGAATAAAATAAACTCAATATGCCAGGTTTAGAACGGAGGACTCCTGCTTGCATATAGCGTTTTTTCCAGTCACTTATTGAGCTACTTGCTACCCCCAACAAGGAAGCAATCGCTCGATAAGCCCATCCTTGCAAGGATAATTTTACTGCCAATGCCTTTTTTAATTCTCTGGGGTCTGGATTAGTCTTAATCCATTCATCTAACTTTACGTTGGATTTTTCAATGTTTTCAATCGATTCATGCCTTGGAAATTCAGGGGATTAAACAAGTTTATAATTTGACCTCTGAGCGGACTCCTTAGCTTATAGCCGCTAAAAAGCTAAACCTCTACTAGGTATTTCCTGGTAGAGGTTTAGTGTTTAATTGCTCAATCACCCTGCGGGTATTCATCCCACAACGCGGTAGTCTGACGCAAACTATTGTGGTCGCCGTTGCCCAAAATCAGGTGATCCAGTAGGGGAATGTTGAGGATTTGAGCGGCTGCTAACAACTGGCGCGTCAGTTGGATATCTTCATTAGAAGGTTCCACGCTCCCAGAAGGGTGATTGTGGGCTACGATCAGTCGCGTTGCACCCTGACGAATCACTTCGCGGAAAATCTCGCGAGGATGAGCTAAGGTTTCGGTTGCGGTGCCGATGGTAATCACCTGGGTGCCGAGTAAGCGATTTTTGACATCCAACAGCAGCACCCCAAAACGTTCTTGCGCTTGCCACATCAGGTCTTGACTGAGGGCGGCGGCGGCGGCGGCGGGGCTTTCAATCGGAGAACGATCCAGGGGGCGAGATTGAAAAGATCGCTTACCCAACTCAATGGCTGCCAGAATCGTTGTCGCCTTGGCAGGACCAATGCCGGGGATTTGCATTAATTCTTGAGCGCTGATATCCCGCAAAACCGAGAGCGGATCGCGCCCGTGTTGGCTTAATTGCTGCAAGATATATTGTCCCAAACCGATGGCGGAGAGTTTGCCTTGCCCTTGACCCGTGCCGAGTAAAATTGCAATCAGTTCGGCAGTGGCTAGAATTTGGGGGCCGTGTGCCAGCAAGCGCTCGCGGGGGCGTTCGCCCTTGGGTATATCTGCAACTCTCAGGCAATAGGTCATAGAGACAACTAGGAAGATCAACGATAAGGATTTAGGTTCAGTTATCCCCTCAAAGGCTGCAAAAATAACAGATATCCCATCGAAAAAAAGGTTTTGGGGCGTAAATGAGGGAGATAAACAAGATTAGGGAGAAAAGGACGCTAAAGACTTTCACTGCATCGCCGCCTCTCCCTTTTTCCGCGTCATCCCCACCATCCCCATCGTTCTGTTTCCCAGACTAAGCCATAAGGTAGCAGCCGCCGATCGAGGTTGAGCTTTATGATTGATGTTTGTAGGCGTTATCACATTCCCGTGACCTCCAAAGTTCCTTCTATCTCTTCCTCAGAATCGGCACAAGCTTGGCACACCCTGGAAATTGATAAGACGCTCAGAGTCCTTGGTAGCGATCGCGATGCGGGCTTGACATCTCAAAATGTGTCAGAACGCTTGCAACGCTATGGCCCCAATGAACTAACTGAAACGGGCGGTCGCAGCGGCTGGGTCATCTTCCTCGATCAGTTCAAAAACATTATGTTATTGATGCTGATCGGCGTGGCTATTGTTTCCGGCGTTCTCGATTTGTTAAAGCTACAGTCCGGCAATGCCGAAGGTGAGGTTCCCTTCAAAGATACGATCGCAATTATGGCGATCGTCATTCTCAATGGCGTCTTGGGCTACCTCCAGGAAAGTCGAGCCGAAAAAGCCCTCGCCGCCCTGAAGCGGCTTTCCTCCCCCAAGGTGCGCGTAATTCGCGATGGCAGAATTATTGAAGTCAACGCCAAAGAACTTGTCCCCGGAGATGTTATGCTCCTGGAAGCCGGCGTGCAAGTGGCGGCAGACGGACGTCTTGTCGAACAAGCAAATCTCCAGATCCGCGAAGCGGCACTCACTGGAGAAGCCGAGGCGGTTTCCAAGCAAGCTGATGTGCAACTGGGTGAAGACATAGCCTTGGGCGATCGCACCAATATGGTCTTCCAAGGCACCGAAGTTGTCTTTGGACGCGGCAAGGTGGTCGTTACCGGCACCGGAATGCAAACCGAATTGGGCAAAATTGCCTCCCTGTTGCAATCTGTTGAATCCGAACCTACCCCATTGCAACAGCGGATGGGTCAACTCGGTAACGTCCTGGTCAGCGGCTCTTTAGTGCTAGTGGCTTTAGTCGTTGGCGGCGGCTTGATTCACACCGGCATCAACACCGGGTGGCAGCCAAACCAACTGTTTAACACGTTTGTAGACTTAATCGAAGTTTCTCTCTCTATGGCGGTGGCTGTCGTTCCAGAAGGCTTACCAGCAGTAATTACCGTTACCCTGGCTCTGGGGACTCAGCGCATGGTGCGCCGCCACGCCCTGATTCGCAAGCTTCCCGCTGTGGAAACCTTGGGTTCGGTGACGACGATTTGTTCGGATAAAACCGGCACCCTCACCCAAAATAAAATGGTGGTGCAGAAAGTCGCCACGACGGAAAAAACCTTCGGTGTCACGGGCGAAGGCTACATCCCAAGGGGAGAATTTTATCTGGAATCCCAGTCAGAAGCTGCTTCCTCGCCATCGATTGCACTAGACGAGTATCCAGAACTGCAAATGCTGCTGGCAGCTTGCGTACTGTGCAACGATGCCGTGTTGCAGTGCGAAGCCCAAAACGCTCCCGGACAGTCTGGCGGCAATTGGACGATTTTGGGAGACCCGACAGAAGGTGCCTTGCTGTCTTTAGCAGGTAAAGGCGGCGTGCAAAAACAAGCAATGGACGCCGGATTGCCGAGGGTGGCAGAAATTCCTTTTTCCTCAGAACGCAAGCGCATGTCGGTAATTGTGCGCGGTTCCCAGGGCAATAACCCCCTCTATTTGATGTTTACTAAAGGTTCTCCAGAACTGATTTTAGAGCGTTGCACTACTTATCAAAGCGGCGATCGCGCAGTTGTACTCACACCCCAACACCGCAGCCAGATTCTAGAGCAAAATAACTATATGGCTAGTCAGGGGCTGCGGGTACTGGGCTTTGCGTTCAAAAACCTCGATGCCGAACCGCCGAAACAGCCAGATGAACAGATCGAACACGAATTGGTCTGGCTGGGGTTAGTGGGAATGCTCGATGCGCCCCGCCCCGAAGTGCGCGAGGCGGTAGCCAAGTGCAGACAGGCAGGCATTCGCCCGGTGATGATTACCGGCGACCACCAACTAACTGCTCGCGCGATCGCTTACGATTTGGGCATTGCCTCCCAAGGCGATCGCGTCCTCACGGGAACTGAATTGCAAAAACTCTCCCAAGAAGATCTGAAGCAGGAAGTAGACCAGGTATCAATTTACGCCCGCGTTTCCCCAGAACACAAACTGCGAATTGTCCAAGCCCTCCAAAGTCGCGGTAAATTTGTTGCCATGACCGGCGATGGCGTTAACGATGCCCCCGCGCTCAAACAAGCCGATATCGGCATCGCAATGGGCATCACCGGCACCGATGTCAGCAAAGAAGCCAGCGATATGGTATTGCTCGACGATAACTTTGCTACCATCGTTGCCGCTACGGAAGAAGGACGTGTAGTTTATACCAACATTCGCAGGTTTATTAAGTATATTCTCGGAAGTAACATCGGCGAAGTTTTGACGATTGCCGCCGCGCCGCTGTTAGGTTTGGGAGGCGTTCCGCTTTCGCCTTTGCAAATTCTGTGGATGAACTTGGTTACAGATGGGGTGCCCGCGTTAGCCTTGGCGGTAGAACCAGCAGAACCCAACGTGATGAAGCGTCCGCCCTTTAGCCCGCGCGAAAGTATTTTTGCAAGGGGTTTGGGGTCTTACATGCTCAGAATTGGGATTATTTTTGCGATTCTGACGATTATCCTGATGGCATGGGCTTACAATCACACCCACAGCGTCACCGGGGCAAATCTCAGTCCGGATCGATGGAAAACGATGGTGTTCACGACGCTTTGTTTGGCGCAAATGGGACACGCGATCGCAATTCGTTCCAACACCCAGCTGACGATAGAAATCAACCCCTTTACCAATATCTTTGTCTGGGCTGCGGTACTCGTAACCACTGCTTTGCAGCTGGCGTTAGTTTACGTTCCACCCCTGCAAGCGTTCTTCGGCACCCAGGCAATTTCTCTGCTAGAACTGAGCATCTGTCTGGGATTTAGCGCCTTGATGTTTGTCTGGATCGAGATGGAAAAACTGTTTATTCGCTGGTACAAAAAGCGCCGCTAATCGCTAATGGCTAATCGCTAATCGCTAATAGTAAAAAATCAATTAGCAATTAGCAATTAGCAATTAGCAATTAGCAATTAGCAATTGGCAATGTATCTCAAAACCTTACATCTGCGACAGTTCCGCAACTACCAAGAGACTATGGTTGAGTTGTGCGCCCCCAAAACAATTTTGGTGGGGAATAATGCTCAAGGGAAATCTAATTTACTCGAGGCGGTGGAGTTGCTGGCGACCCTGCGGAGTCATCGAGCATCGCGCGATCGCGATTTAGTCCAAGAAGGCGCTGCTGAAGGTAAAATTACTGCTACCATAGAGCGACAAAGCGGCTCGGTTGACCTCGCTTTAACCCTGCGGCGCAACGGACGCCGTACCGTTACCCTCAACCACCAGTCTCTGCGGCGTCAGATGGAATTCTTAGGCACGCTCAATGCCGTGCAGTTTTCTAGTTTAGATCTAGACTTGGTAAGGGGTGGCCCAGAGCAGCGGCGTAATTGGCTCGATACGCTGTTAATTCAGCTAGAACCCTTTTACGCCCACATTTTACAGCAGTACAACAAAATTCTGCGTCAGCGCAACGCCCTTTTAAAGCAGGGGAGCAGAGGAGTGGAGGAGCAGGGGAGCGGGGGAGATGCAATTCTTGAGTCACAATTAGCGCTGTGGGATGCTCAATTAGTGACAGCTGGAACCCGCGTCATCAGGCGTCGCTCCCGAGCGTTGCAGCGTTTGGCTCCCTTAGCTGAATTTTGGCATCGAGCCATTAGCGGTAGCAAGGAGGTACTGGAAATAAAATATGCCCCTAACGTCGCACTGGAACAGGACGATCCAGAATTGATCAAGCTGGCTTTTTTTCAAAAGATTCAGCAGCGTGGTAGCTTAGAACAACACCACGGAACTACCCTGGTTGGCCCCCACCGCGATGAAGTTGAGTTTACAATCAATCAAACACCCGCAAGAGCTTACGGCTCTCAGGGACAGCAGCGAACATTAGTATTGGCACTCAAGCTAGCAGAGCTAAAACTGATTGAAGAAGTCGTCGGCGAACCGCCGCTTTTACTTCTCGATGATGTTTTAGCCGAACTAGACCCCAACCGTCAAAATCAACTGCTAGAGGCCATTCAAGAGCGGTTTCAAACTCTAATTACTACCACCCACCTCAGCGCTTTTGATCGCTCCTGGCTCAACTCATCCCAAATTCTCTGCGTTCAAGCAGGACATCTATACCCTCAGTCTCCAGCGTGATTTTCTGCTATTTTTCTGGAATCAAGAGTTGCCAAAATGTAGATCGATTATTGACTCGGTACAGCTAGCATTTACCACCTCTGGTTGCTTTTCACCAATAAGGGCGAATTTACTTGACAAAACTCATAACTTTCTCAATCTTCCCGATCGACCTGTAGAAGCTTTGTATAAATTAGTAGTTAAGCCAATTGGCTTACATAGTCTAAAAATAGTAATTTTAGCTGGGAATTCTAGTTGTACGTAAATTTTAATGGGAAGGGTTATCAAGACAAATGTATAAAGTTATGGATCGGAAAGAAATTGCGGCACTGGGTGCTTCTTTGCGCCCCATCGATCAGAACCTATTGAAGAAAGATGCCAACATCGAACGCCTTTGGTATCAAGGTGAAGAATCTTATTTTGACATAATTTTGAAAATCCAAAATCATGAAATTATTTGGTTTGAGTTTACTTTGCGAGGACAAGTGCTTGTTTGGGATAAACAAAATCCCGTGATGCAAACCGGCACAACTAATGAATTAGGGACGGGCGATCTGGGCTACTATGCTGCTAGTAAACTGATTAAACTGGATAGAAAAAACGACCAAGGTTTCATTAAATTAGCTCATTCAATTCTGCAAACTCGCTCGGGTGAAGATATTTTCGCTCGGGTACTGACACTGTTTAAAGATTAGAGACGATTCAGAACATATCTTTGACAAGTATCTCTAGCTGCTTTTTGCACTGATGTTTTTGGTGGATTTGTCAAGACAGGGTGATACTGCAAGCGCCTGCAAGCAATTTGCAGCCAGTTTTGCTGCTGACTCTGCAAGTCCCACAACTTTACCTTGCCGTCATCGCCACCAGTAACAAGTATAGTGCGCTCGCGACTCACTGCGATCGCGTAGGTATCAATCCAGAAGAATAAGGTGATGGAAGTTTCAACGGAATGGTAATAATTTTCAACCCGTTAAAACGGGTTTTAGCTTTTAGCTTTAACTTTAGTTAAAGGCATTTATACAAGAGGTATATTAAGCATTAATTATACGCATAATTGTAACAATAATAGCATCAGAAAATATAAAAATATTAACTTATGAACTTCTGGAATAACCCGGACTTTTCAAAGTGTGATTGGAAACACGTCGATGTAATTGATATTGCTGATGGCGACCCAGATGCGCCACTGCACACCTGTGAAGCTTGTGGCAGGGAAGATGTACGGTATGTCCACCAGCTAGAGCATGAACTGTGGCATGAAGTTATAGAAGTGGGTTGCATTTGTGCGGGTAAACTAACGGGTGACATAGAACAAGCCAAGCGACTGGAAAAACAAGCCAGGAACAGAACCAGTCGCCCCTCTCGCTGGCTGGAACGTATCTGGAAAGTATCGCGCCAAGGTAACCACTATTTAAAGTTTCGACACCAAGGCGTGAGATATCACATAGTTATTTTTAAATCCAAGTACGGACAGTGGAACTTTAGGGCAACGGTGGAAGAACCTACATATCAACTAGAAGACCCCAGCCCGTTCGCCCCAGTTAATCCATTACAGGCTTATTTTAAAACGACTGAATATCAAGGTTCTGTGTGGCATAAAACACAAACTGATGCTAAACTTGCCGCGTTTGACGCTCTCTTTTAAACCATTTTAGATTTTGACTACTGTAGAATCAGATATATTTTTTACAAGTATCTCTAGCTGCTTTTTGCACTGATGTTATTGGATTTGTCAAGACAGGGATGCGATCGCAAAGCGTCCCCATAGGGAAATCGCTTTGCGTCCTTGGGGAATCGACTTGCGATCGATGAAAGAAACACTCGCTTTACGAGGTAGCAGCTTCTCTAGTATGGATCTATAAGCTTGTTACCCAGCGTTTGACGGCTTCCCGCCCTGGAAGGGTTTGGAAATAATGGAAGCGATCGCTATCGTTCTGTCAAATTGGGATAAGCTCCGCCCCTGACACTACGCATACTAGATAACCCAACTGCGATATCGTTTTGTTCCCCAAATAAGTTGTCAAGAGTTTCATCGAGTACCTTCTGGGCGAGTCGGTTGAGACGGTTGTGTTCTGCCTCGCTCAACCGATTCTCTCCCGCCAGCACCAGGTATGGAACATTTGACGGTTCTTTGAGGGCGTTGAGCTTATCCAGGATAGGGGAGTTGACTGTCAGGTCGATAGAGCCAACACCCTCCTGGGAAAGCTGTTCTAACAACAAGTTAAACGCTCCCAATGGTGGAATAACCGAAGCACGATGGATGAGTACCGTCAACAGGTAGACTATTCCCCGACCAAGGGTGGCGAGTGTCGAGCCGTTGTTGGGAGGACCCGCCATTACCAATTTGTCAACAAATTCATGACCGCCTGAAAGCTCGATCGTACAGCGAGAAACCAAGCAGCCCATACTGTGGGCGTAGACCTGTAGCGTAATCTGGTCGTCAGCGCCGAAGCCACATTGCTGCTGTAGGGCTAGGGCTAGCTTAGCACCATTCTGTTCAACGCTCGTGCCAAACGTCTCCTAGTCCCAGGTTAGCAGATGCTTGTAAGGGAGAACCTGATCGCGTAGGAAGGGAGCAAACGTCTCGACCATGTGTCGAGTGTCTGCGGTGAAGCCGTGGACAAAAAGGGCTACCGTATCACCAGGCTGGAATTGGTTGGGCCCAATATCGCGGTACTCAACCTTTCCGTCAACCAGTTCTGCACGCCGCAGACCTATTAGTGGAGTGTAGCGACCCATCTTTTTATCAACAAAGAGCTGGATGGTGCGCCCGATGTCGCGCTGACTGGGTAAACCCTGAGCATCAGTAGAAACTACAGCTGGCGGCAGAGTCACCACATCCACCGCGTTATTCCCCTCAGCGGCATAGCCGACTGGCAGGTAGTCCTCGCCATCGAAGGCTATAGGCAAAAGGTCTGCTATTTGCTCGTTAGCAAGGGCTGGCAGCTCCAAGCGCAGCCGGTTGTCTGGGGTGATGCTCTGGCGCGATGCCTCGTCCACATCCAAGGAGATGACAAGCGCCCAAGAGCCAAAACTGCTGTCAACACTGCGCGTTCGCTTTCGCCCAATAGGTTGGAACAGGTTTGGGAAGCGGTCAAGACCTGGTGGTAGGTTCAGGTTGGGGTCACCTTCTATACTCCGAGTCTCTTGGCTCAAGGTGGTCACCCTAACTTGACCTGGAAAACCTTCAGGCTTAACTAGGCTGAGTCCATCTTTCAGGCTAATGGTTCCGGCTGGGGGATTCAGCGTTGTTGTTTGGAAGCCCCGCACAACCGTAACAGAAAGAGACGTTGTTGCCCAGTCTTCTGGGTTTTCTGTTTCATCAGAGCCAGCAAAGCGCTTGCCAGAGAGAACGCAATTTAAGAGTCGCTCTAAAAGGGAAGAAGAAGCTGCTCTCGTTCCTTGAGGGGGTTGAACGTTTAGCCCTAGTTGCAACCTGCTCGTGAAGGTCGGCATAGGTCGTGTTTGGGGTCATTTGGCGCAGGGCTTGCAAGGTAAAGTAGGTCAGGGCACCATACATCACCTCCTTGCCTTGATCGCGACTCGTATGCTCATTCGACAGTTCGCGATCGCGACAACCTGCTAGGAGAACGTGGGTGATACCTTCAGTAGCCCATCCACTCGCACCAGCCCCTCGACGGGATGCGCCTGTTAGGATGCCAGCATCCAAGTCAGGGGGTGGGATGCGATGGTCAGGTTCGACATTGCGGGTTTGAGCCAGATTTGAATCGCGAGTTCCCGTACCGGAATGGCAACAGTCGAGAATTACAGTAATATTGTTTCCCTTGCGCTCTGCAAGTTTATCCAGCAAGGCAGCAAGGGTCTTGTCAGGAATATCATAAACCCCCGGAGTTCTACTATCATGGGGCACGAGAGTTTCGTTTTGTCCGTCAGGCTCTTTCGGGTTGAACATTTGAGAACCGTGACCGCTGTAGTGGAAGAGAATTTGGCTACCTGGTTGAATGTCTGGATTGTCAATTAAAAATTCTTCAAAGGTTTGAAGAATATTAGCGCGAGTTGCCGCTTGGTTAGTTAATACACAGATCTGGTTTTCCGGAACACCCAGTTGATTCATCAGGTAAATCCGGATAGCCTCAACATCATTGACGCAGCCACCCAGATTTTTTGTATGTAGGTACTTATCAATGCCAATTAGCCGCCCATAGGGAAGAACCGTTGGTGACATGAGGTTGTTGTGCCGTCATACTTTATCTCCTGAATGAAATTTGCGGGTGTTATCCGCAGTTGTGAGTGCTTGAATTTGCACAATCTGCTCCCTAAACGAAAATAGGTGAGAGCATGTGCAACTTATGCAGCTGTTTGAAAGATGGCTTGGGATGCTTCACCAATCAGCGTAAAAGCAGCCCAATTTAGTGGGTGGGGATGTTTTTCCTTCATCGTTAGCATCGCTTGGCGCAGCGCTTGGGCTTTGTCTGGGCCGCGTTGCAGATTGTGATAAAACTCCACCATGAAAGAGGCTGTGGCAGCATCTGGCACTGACCACAGGGAGGCAATCACACTCGGAACACCTCTAGAAATAAAGCAGCGAGATCACCCGATAACGCCATCTCCGGTTAATCGTCCCTGTCCAGTGTTACAAGCACTCAGAACGACTAACTCAGCTTTGAGCATCCCTAAATTCATGATTTCTTTTGCCGTCAGCCAACCATCATCTGTTCCTTAGCTTGCTAAAGCGATCGCTCCTGGCACCTTTAATTCCTCTGCTTCATTGAGTAACCCGTGAGTTGCTAGATGAATAATCCCTGAAGAAGGCATCCGCTCGACAATGGCAACCTTAGTAGCTTCCTTACCTATAAGTGCTTTGGTCTTCAAAAGCAAAGCAATGTCTGTAGCTTCCTGTTGTGCGCCTGGAAGGGAACTCAACTGACGAGACTTAAGAGACGGCATGGTCGGATTGCCTACCACCAGAACATCCTGAAGTTTTACCTTTTGGACTCGTTGCTGATGTTGGCGGGTTAGCTCTAGAACTTGGATCGAAGGAGCGGTGACGATGGTGTGTTGCTCAATCAGATATTTACCAGAAGCATCTTGGAGAGCTGGGAAGGGAACAAGAAATAGGCTGTTTTGGGGGATAAAAATTACTCGCTCTTTTTCATCTTTTGCCAGAAGGTCAGTGATAGGTTCAATGAGAATTTTATAAAGTTGCCGTAATTGTTTGTTCTTTCCTTGAGCAACCTTGTTATCATCATCGTTCCCATCCGAACCAACAAAGCGCGCTTCCCTAACACCGATGGATTGACGGGCGAGCGCAACCAGTTTTTCTAGGGATGTATTGAATTCCTGCAATAGGGGTTTGAGGTCAACTTGACGAAAGGCAATTTCGCCAGTTGATTTGATGACCCAAATTAATAAAGTTCTAGACCACAAAATTGCATATTCAACCAATGTGGCATTTTGCTCTTTAGCGATTTGTTGAATCTGCTGGAAAGTGGGAGAAGTGATTTCCCTTTTTTCAGCTAATTGCCCATCTAAACCATTGCTCAATAACTCTACAAGCGCCCTGGCCTTACCCCGTTCAGCAATTTCCAAAGCTGCCAAGGGTTTCTCCTGGTCAATCAGGGCAGCTTGCAGTAAATGGTAGGTTCTGGCTTGCTGCTCAAAGATTGACACTTTAAAGTCATCACGGTTGCCCAATCTTCCCCGAACAGACTCCCACAATTCGATTCCCTGGCGTAGCCTAGTTTCTGCTTCCTCGATTTGATTTAAGCATAGGTAAGCAACTCCTATATCAGTTAGAGTACTTGCTTTTCCATAGACGTTTTTGAGTGCCTCCATGATTCTCAAACTCTTCTCAAAGTTGTTGAGTGCTTCAGTATATTTACCTTGTAAAAGATAAATACTTCCCCGAAAGCCTACAGAGTTCCCTTCACCAATCTGATCCTGAAGTTTCTGCTTGAGCTTCAAGCTCCGTTCGTTGTAATTCCACGCCTGCTCTAAATTTCCTCGGTAATAATAAATCTCAGCTAAAGCTTGTAGAGCATTGGCTTCCGCCTGTTCTTCTCGTATATTCTCAGCAATGTTCAAACTTTCTTGGTAATTTTTTTCCGCATCAGCTAAGTTTCCCTTAACCCTGTAATAGCTTCCCAGACCTTGCAAACTGCGTACCTGCAACCAGCGAGCGTGATGACTATTTATTCTCTTCGCGAGCGCTAAACTCTGCTTGTAGTAATGTTTCGCCTTCTCTCTTTCTAAGTTACCCAAGCCTTCGTAATTATTCCCCAGACAAAACAAAGCGCTAGCCTCTAAAATAGAATCATTCAAGCTCCGTGCGATGGTTAAACGCTCCTCGTTTGACTCTATCGCCTTGGCATAATCGCTCGTGTAATAATAAGAATCTTGCAAATCGTACAGAGCATCCAGTAGCCCCTGAAGATTGTTTGTTTCTTGGAAGATAACTTTAGCCTGGTTGTAGCAATTGATCGCCTGGGGAAAGTTTCTCTTTTCCCCAGGATACCAATAATAAGCTTTTCCTATACAGAGCAGAGCAAATGCCTCTCCCTGACGATAGCCTATCGCCCTAGCGATGTCCAAACTCTCCTCGCAAACCTCTATAGCTTTGTCTAAGTTCCAGTCATGGGGCCAATTGTAAGATTTTCCCAGATTATTCAGAATCTCTACCTGTAGAAGCTTACCTATGTCGGTATCTATCTGCTTGGCGATAGTCAAACTTTGTTCATAGAACTCTCTAGCCTTGGAAAGATTCTTTTGATCTAAGAAGCCATTTCCAACAGCAACTAACAGATGAATAGCAATAGACCTTAAGCGATTAGAGTCACCTATGTTACCTTGGGATTTCAGAGTGGCTGAGATTTGTAGCATAGTCTGCACCAAATCATAATTTATCAATTCTTGATTAGCGTTCAAAATTGCTGATATTTCTTTGCCATTACGACATATCATCAGCGATTCAATCAGAGCGAAATCTGCTTCGTAGAGTTGTTGATACATAATTTTTATTTTTGTCAAATAAACTATTGTATTTATCTAATGGGTAAGACCTGGATCGGTTTATGCAGGTATTAGGAAAATTGCCTAAAAAATTAGGGCGTCAGAACAAATTTTTTAATTCCTTCTGCATTATTAATGGTTGCCAGAAAATCAAATTATCCATTTGTTAGATGAACCAGGGCTTGTTTTTCGTTCCCTGCTTTGACCTGGGAACGAGTTATGGGATGTCTGATCTCGTTCCCAGGTTCTTGCCTGGGAACGAAATTTTTCGAGGATCTGCCTCGGTTAGAAGTGAAATTAATTCACAATCCCAGTTCTAAACGGGTTGCTGTCCCGACAATACCATCGGGTGTTAAACCTTTTTGCTGTTGAAATTGTTTGATAGCGCTTTCTGTGCTTAATCCAAAAATTCCATCAACGGTGACGCTGATATTAGCTTTGACCAAGGCTTGCTGAATTTTACGCACATCATCACCTTCTATAAAAGGTTGATTTAGCCGCAGTATCCTGGTGCTATTTATTTCTCCAAAACCTGCGATGGGTGATTGATTGAGTCGTGCTAAAGTAGCGGCGCCGCAGTCACCATCTTCTGCAATGCGATCGCTCGAATTATACCGATTCCAAAGTCGCTGAAATGCCTTGACCGCAATGTTGCTAATATCCGACCTTCCCCCGCCTGTATAGTCAAAGTGAGGCGGGTCGCCGCGCAAAGGTCGCCAGCCATGTCGGATAAAATAAGGTTCCCAACCCCTTGGATCTTCCACATCCAAAGCCAAACCATCTTCGTGATTGCTAGTACTTGGACGCGCTGCGATCGCAATACCGCAACGTCCGTTTTTATACTGGTTATACAGCATCAGTTGCTGAGGAAGCGTTCAGTATGCGGAATTCACGACCAGGGTGCGACCTCGGTCTTGAATAGCACGCGCCAATGCTGCTTTTGCTTTTGGCTGAAGAAAAGGATTGACAGCAGCACCATTTTGTACGTTTAAGTCAGCAAAACTCACCAAACAACCGGGTTCGATGCGGTTCATTTCATCGATGATTTGTTTAGAAAGACCGCTAAGTACTGCTGTTGATCAACCTGGTGCTTGTTGCACTTTAGTACCGAAACTGCGAGTTGCTTCATCTTGCGCCCGACGCACTTCTTCAGGGTCGTTATTAATCTCGTTGATGTCTTCGCAAGGCTCGATAGTTTCTGTGCTTTCTGTTGCTAAGTAAGTTTCTTGATTCATAGATACCTCACAAAATTCCCCGTAGTTATCTCGGTGTGGCAAAAACTTGTGTCCAGTAGTGTTTGTAGTTAACTTTGCCTGTATCGTTGGCTAAGAAGTAGTAACCAACACCTATTTCTTGCAATTTGGGATTGAGGATATTGGCACGATGTCCGGGGCTATTCATCCATCCTTTTACTACAGCCTCTGGTGTAGACATACCCGCAGCAATGTTTTCCGCTGCATTTGAAAATTGATAGCCTGTCGCTTTAATGCGATCGCCCATCGTGCTACCATTGGGTTGCTTGTGACTAAAATAGTCTTGCAATGCCATATTTTGGCTGTGTCTGAATGCCGCAGTTGCTAACCGAGACTCGAATTTTAGTTCGCCCAAACCGGCTTTTTTGCGCTCTATGTTAGTCAGTTCGATGACGCGATTGGTAAAGTCTTGACTCGTTTGCAGAGGCATGACAAGCCTCGTTCCCGGTTCAATATGTTCTGGATTATCTCCTATGACACCGCGATTAAAATCGTAAATTAGCGTCGATAAATCCTCATTTTCGTAAACTTTCTCGGCTATCGTTAAAAGCGTTTCTCCCGATTGGGCAGTATAAGATTGGTCAGAGGTAGTAATCACGATCTTCTCCTTGGTAAAATTGAGTTTATTTGACTAGGCAGTAGGTGTTATTGTCGATAGCGATGGGAATTTTTAAACGTACTCCATTTCCCACACTTGATTTTTTTTCCCTGTATAAGACCATTGCTGGATTATGGTTCCATTATCATTAGAGAAACCAGGTAAATCCAAGTTTTTATTACTCGCAACATTCCGTAATGTAACACTTGGCCGACTGCCCACGATTATAAATCCGGGTCTCCAAAGCTGATTATTTCCACCGTTGTAAGACCATTGTTGAATTTGGGCACCATCATCATTAGAAAAACCAGGAACTTCCAAGACTTTACCACTTGATATAGAAGTGATAGTCCAGCCACCATTTCTGAGGTCGAATCTCCACTGTTGATTTGCACCACCATGTTTAGTCCATTGCTGAATTTTGGCACCATCATCTTTAGATAAATCGCGTACATCTAAGGCTTTTCCACTTGACCAAGAGATCAGGATGACGACAGTGCCACTAAAAGAGTGCGCCAATATTTCAGATTCTTGTACAGCTATATCAGAAGTGGATTGTTGCGTGATAGACATAATTTTCACCTTGATTGCGCTGGCAGCGAATAATCTCTCAAAACTCTGAAAGCCCGAGCATAACGAATCTAGAAACCGGGTTTATGGGTAGGATTTTTCAGAGAAACCCGGTTTGTTTCGCGTCAGTCCTGTTTCGGCATTTTGTTGCAGGAAAACCCTGAAATCAAAGAATTACTGTGACAGGCTTTCTACCTAGATTAATAGCCTCATTGACGGTATCAACAAAGATATCAATCCTGTTGCCTATAACTGCCGTACCCTTATCTAGCGCAGCTGCGGGAACTTCGCTTCCATCCCAAAGTACCAAGGTGAAATTTTTGAGCAGGGGAATAATGTTTGGGTCTACTGCACACTGTACGCGCCCAACACTTTGACCTTGACACTTGGACTGCCATTGACCTGAAAGTGCTGCTTGCAATGTAATCCCATGTACGCCAGAGGCAGGCGGATGACAATTTGTTTCTTCCATGCTGTAAAATGTAGCTTCTAGATTTAATCGGGTGCCGTTGCCAGGGCGATTAGGGTTGTCTTTTGCAGGAATAACAAGTACCATTCCAACTTGGATTTGGTTAGGGTCAGGCCCGATCGCGTTGCGATTAGCGTCGTAAATTAAATTCCATAAATTGCCATCTCCGTAAAATTTTTGGGCAATCAGATATAACGTGTCACCCGGTTGTACGGTGTAACTTTGGCTGGATGTAGCAAACATGATTTTCTCCTTGAAATTCAGACATAGCGAGACCTTCATCTGCGATCGGGTGTGGAAGCGTTCCAGACTTTTTGCAACAGAATCTTTAGTAGTGAGCCATGCGATCGCAGTAAACGTTTTCACCCATGCTTACACCCAACATCTGGGTAAAACGCTCGTAGAAACCCACCCGGTCGCGAACCTTATCATTGGTAGGAATGCTACATTCCAAACCGCCATTGATGATGTTGATAGTCATGCCGAAACCGGGCGCACGTCCCTTGCTAACATCGTCGGGGGAGGGCATCCAACCGCCAGTCATAACTGCGTGACAAGAAGGCTTGGGTGTCTGGGGAGTCATCCAGAACCACAAAGCGGTTTGGAAAGCGATCGCACCATCCAATTTAACTAAGTCTGGGTTAGCCAACAAATCCACCCCCAAAGCTTCCCCCACCTGACCGTAGTTGTAGTTCCACGACAACTCAATAGGGCCGCGTCCGTGATCGGTTTTACCCATAAATGACCTCCAAACAAGTAGTTTGATCTATTAGACTTCTGCAAAAATTCTTGTGGGATAGGCGACACGAGCAGTCTTTAGCTTGATTTATTGGAGAAGTCTATTAGACCTCGACAAAAACTCTTGTGGGGTGGGCGTCTCGCCCGCCTTTGGGATTCTTTATTGTCGAGGTCTATTAGTCCTTCCCTGGTACTTTTACTCTCCCATACCGCTCAAGCAGCCACAGCAATTTTTACTTCTGCTATTTATCTATAGGTGGAACTGGGAGTGACTTATGCAGCGAGCGCAAAAGCTTTTTGCCAAAAATGGAATGGCATTTCCTATTTCCTCTACGAACTCAGTAATACACAAAATGTTACAGGAGCTAAAATCACTAAGTTAAGCTTCAAGTTAAAGCCCAAAAGCCCTGTCAATTGTTAACTCTTCTTGAGCGTAACTTTTTGTTAACTTAGTGTCCTTTTTACTTGACTTGACTAATTTAGCGACTGAGCGCGACTTTGTACCTAGCCTCAAGTACAGTTTTTACCTGATAAAATTGCTAGTTAATCGCTGAAGCTGCGCTCCGGGGTGTATAAAATACCAAGGGAAAATGCTTGAACTAAATGGATACCAGATACTAGAAAAAATTTATACTAGCCCGAAGCGAATTTTATACCGAGGGCTGCGGATATCGGATGGACAGCCTGTAATTCTCAAATGCCTAATCTCCGAGTATCCCACACCCGCAGACATAGCTTGTCTGCAACATGAATATGAAGTTACCAAAAATCTGGAAATATCCGGGATAGTCAAACCCCTGGAATTGTTAAATGTCAACTCTCGTCCTGTCCTGGTTTTAGATGATTTTGGCGCTATCTCCCTCAAAGAGTATCTAACTAATCACCAACTCAATTTAAGAGAATTTCTTATGGGGGAATTGCACCGACACCAACTCGTTCATAATGATATTAAACCAGGCAATATTTTGCTCGTTCCTCTCACTCTAGAAGTAAAAATTACCGACTTGGCGTTAGCTTCCCCAATGGCAGCAGAAGAAACAAATACTATATGGGAAGGCACTTTAGCTTATATATCTCCAGAAGCAACGGGGCGGATGAATCGCACGATTGATTATCGCACCGATTTTTACTCGTTGGGGGTGACTTTTTATGAAATGCTAACTGGGAAGTTACCTTACGATACACAAGATACAATCGAGTTAATTCACAGTCATATTGCCAGAATTCCGGTTGAACCCCAAGTCCTGAATTCAGAAATTACAACGGTTTTATCTGATTTGGTGATGAAGTTACTCGCCAAAGATCCAGGAGATAGATATCAAAGTGCTTTTGGGATTAAGTCAGATTTAGAACATTGTCGCACTCAGCTTGAACAAAATGGTTATATTGATAATTTTCCTCTAGCCGAACGTGATTTTTATGGAAAGTTGCAAATTCCGCAAAAACTTTACGGAAGAGAACGAGAATTAGCCCAATTATTTGCAGCTTTTGAACGAGTTTGTGCTGGGGCGACGCAGATGGTGCTAGTAACTGGATATTCTGGTATTGGCAAGTCTGCTTTAGTGCGAGAAGTACAAAAGCTAAGATTGCATGGCACTAAGATCGGCGAGGCAGAGCCTCTACAATCTGGCTCCCAGGCTGATCCTGGGAGCGAGTCAGGGAGGCTCTGCCTCGAGTCTTCTAAGATAAGCGAGGCAGAGCCTCTACAATCTGGCTCCCAGGCTGATCCTGG